>QMLZ01000080.1 GCA_003646995.1 Deltaproteobacteria bacterium
CGCTGTTCTGTCCCTACGCGGTTGGCCGTAACGCAGAAGACCCTGTTTTCGAGGCACCTTACGGGCATGGCATATTGGCAGTAAGGAAGAACAAGGTTGGCCGGGTGGGCGATGATGTGGGCGCCTTGGATGGCTAAGGACCTGGCAGATGCAGGGAAAAACCAGTCAAAACACACCATAATACCGATAGAAGCCATTCCGATATCCCATACCTTGAAGCCGGTATCTCCGGGGTTGAAAAAGAATTTTTCCTCATAAAAAAGGTGGGTCTTACGGTAACGCCCTATGAATCCCGAAGGGCCCACAAGAACTCCGGAATTGTAGACCTTGCCAGCTGCCCTCTCAGCCATCCCAAAGACAATGTAAAATTTGTTCTTCTTGGCAAGTTCTATCATCGACCTGCAGGTGTAACCACCCGGGATTTCTTCTGCGAGCGAGGCTGTCTCTTCTTTTGAGATGAACTGGTAGCCGGTATTGAAAAGCTCGGGAAGAACTACCAAGTCCACATCTAGGTTTGAGAGGACTTGTGTTGCGTCCCTAACGTTTTGCTCTACAGACCCAAAGACGGGATTGCTCTGATAAAGGGCTACTTTCATCGGAGTTTACCTTCCATTCTCAGACTTTTCACAGAGAGACTAACAGTTTCTTAAGCTCGCAGCAATGGATATTAGGGTATATGGTTGTTGTGAGTCTAGAGGAATTTTGTTATGAGGTATGGTACGCACAACAGTTGTAGGGAAGAAAAGATTAAGGACACACGGGGTGAGACTTGATGGCAAAAACGTGGGAACCTTCCCATATCAAGGCTATAGGTTTTGATCTTTTTAACACGCTGATCACGGCCAAGCCGCACGCGGTAACCGAGGCGGTTGAAAGGCTCATCTCGGCCTTGAGAGACCAGGGATTTGCCCTTGAAGAAAGCAGCTTCAAGAAGGCTTATAGGGAGAATGCCTCCCGCATAATCAAAGAAACACGGAAGGACGGCAGGGAGACCCACAATCGTTACTGGATAAGCGCCACCCTCAAGTCCTTGGGCTATGTGGTGGAGCCACATGATCCGAGGATAGAGGCATGCCTTGAATCCTATTTTTCTGCGTTCCTTGATTATTGTGAGGTGATTCCAGGGACTTTTGAAATGTTGGGAATTGTGAGGAAGCTTTATAAGGTTGGGCTGCTATCCAATTTCACCCATGCACCCGCTGCCGACCAACTCATAAGGTCACTTGGCCTCCATCCTTTTTTCGAATTTATCTTGATTTCAGGTGCACTGGGCTACAGGAAGCCTCATCCGTTTGTGTTTGAAAGAATGAAGGAAGAATTTGGTATATCAGAGCAGTACATTGTGTACGTTGGGGATGACCCCGATCCTGACATAAATGGGGCACGGAGGGCGGGAATGCAGGCAGTATGGTTTACTTATGCCAGGGATCATCATATTCCGACCGTTCCAGGCGTGGGCCCTAGTGGGGCCAGCGAACCCGACTTTGCTGTTCCACGGGCCTCAACGTGGGAGGAATTCCTGGTACTAATGGAGGTAAAAAGCCAATGAGGCCAGCGCACCTCATTGCCATATTATATTTGGTATTCTTTATAAGGCGGGCGCGTGGTTCGGTGGTGGAAGCGTGAATCCTGGCGATCGGGCATAAGAATGGAGCAAAGTGAAAAAGTTGGATTTTACTCGCTTGGCATCAATGTTTTTCTTGTGGTGCTCAAAGGTGTATTGGGCTGGTTGTCAGGATCCATAGGACTGATTGCGGACGCCATTCACTCCCTCACGGATGTGATTTCATCAGGTACCGTGGTAGCAGGTATCAAGCTTTCAAGGAGAAAATCGAAAAATTTTCCCTACGGGCTGTATAAAGTTGAAAACCTAGTTTCCTTGGTTTCCTCAATTCTTATATTTTTGGCGGGATACGAGATAATTCGAATGGTATTTACGAGGGCTCAAAGGCTGGAGCAGAAATATATCCCCTATGCAATCGCAGGGGTGGTATGTACCATGGGCATAACTTACTTTTTCTCAAGGTACGAGCTGAGGGAAGGTGAGAGATTGGCATCTCCTGCCCTAACTGCAGATGCAAAACATATCAGGACTGATATGTTCTCCTCTTTGGTCATCTTGGTAGGGTTGGTGGGAGGAATCTTTGGCTGGGGGATCGACAAGATAGCAGGGGGTATAGTGGCGATAATCGTGTTCAAGGCTGGTGCGGAAATTTTCATGGATGCAATACGTGTTCTCTTGGATGCTTCATTGGATTACGAGACATTGGATGCGGTTAAGTCAATTATACTGAGAGATCCCGAGGTGGGAGGGATAAAATCATTGAGGGGTAGAAACTCAGGGCCCTTCAAATTCATCGAGGCGGAGATAGTGATATTGGCCAGGGACCTTGAAAAGGCCCATCAAGTGAGCCAAAGGATTGAGAACGCCATTAAGGCCGAAATTGAACATGTTGACCGTGTAATCATTCATTATGAACCGCAGCAGAAAGATATAGTAACCTATGCTGTGCCGGTTAATAGAGACAGGTCCGGACTGGCAGAACACTTCGGTGAAGCCCCCTTTTTCTATATTGTTAGCGTCAAGAGAGATGATGGATCAATAGTGGAAGAGGGGTTTTTCAGAAATCCTGCGGCCAACGAGGAAAAGGGGAAAGGCATAAAAGTGAGCAAGTGGCTACTTGAAAAGGGGGTTGACAAGGTGTTTTCTCCAAAAGAGCTTGGGGGCAAGGGGCCGGGCTATGTATTTTCAAATGCAGGGGTGGATGTTATTATTGTGGCCCAGGGCAAATTGGATGAGATAAAGAATGGGGTGCAATCTGGCGTTTGGTGATAAAGAACGCTGACAAATCTTTGGTAGTGGTGAGTACGACGGAGATATTCATATGGAAAATGGAGAGTTTTATAGGGTAGAGAAGACCAAGGAACGGATGTACGGCCAGGAAAAACTTTTGGTTTGCGGATATGCACCCGAGGAACAACAAGAATTTCTCGGCCTGCTGAAAGAACTGGGTCTAGACTCTATCCCGGTAGTTTTTGTGGAAGAAGGTGACGACGAGGTTACATTGGTAGAGCTATTGAAACGTGATGGAGGCAAGGGAATGGGAAGGCCTTCGTCACTCAGAAGGGCTGTAATAATGTCCGGTTTCACCCAGGAGAATCTTCATCTTTTGATTTCTGCGTATCGCAAATCAGGCCTACCTCAACAGCTATGGGCTACTCTCACACCTGTCTCAGAAAACTGGTCCATCGGATTTCTTCTTCGAGAGCTGGAAAAAGAAGCCGAGACAATAAGAAGGACGCAGAATAAGTAAGGATAAAATTTTATTGACAGGGACTTTAAATAGAATTATATTTGAGCAGATGCTCAAATAATAAAATACGGCATTAGCATAAAAATGGGTAAAGAGAAATCCAAGCACCAGGACAAGCTTGAAACATGTGGCATACGCATGGTTCACCTCGATAGGGTGAGTAGGGCACGCGAGTCTGCCATATCCCAACGGGAAGCAGAGAGACTGGCCCTTACTTACAAAGCCCTGGGCGATCCCACGCGCCTTAAGATGGTCCTGGCTTTGTCAGGTGGGGAGATGTGCGTTTGTGACTTAGCTGCGTTCTTGGGGTTGACAGAATCTGCGGTATCGCATCACCTGAGACGACTGAAAGACCTTTCCTTAGTGAGGTCAAGGAGGGAGGGCCAGATCCTGTATTACAGCCTAGATGATGATCATGTGTCCAAGATTCTCAAGATAGGGCTGGAACACATAAGGGAGTAAGATTTGGTGGATGCAATCATAAATTTCTCATTTCACGTGCTGAAAGCGGCTTGGGACCTGCTGCTTGATTCATCTACGTATATAGTATTTGGGCTTCTTGTCAGCGGAGGACTGCGTGTATTCTTGAGCCCTAGATCTGTGGCAAGGCACCTGTCCAACGGTCCTGTTAAATCAGTAATCAAGAGCGCCACGCTTGGGATCCCGATCCCCCTTTGTTCTTGCGGTGTTTTACCCGCTGCAGTATCCCTCAAAAAACAGGGAGCAAACAGCGGTGCCACTACTGCCTTTCTTATTTCCACGCCCGAATCAGGTGTTGATTCCATAGCCATCAGCTATGCCCTGCTTGACCCCCTAATGACTGTGGCCAGACCCATCTCTGCTTTTGTGACGGCTATTTTCGCCGGTATAACCGAGAACCTTTTTGTGAAGGAAACAGAAAACAGGGAGATTGTGCCTGATTTGACCTGTCCGGTTGATGCATGTTGCGATGGGGTTGACTGCGATCCAGCCGCGCACTCCCACCACCACAGCCTTCAGGAAAAGATAAGGGCGGGTCTGAGGTTCGCCTTTAGAGACGTATGGACTGATATGGTGTGGTGGTTTTTCCTGGGGCTCCTTCTTGCGGGGCTGATAACAGGCTTAATTCCGCAAGGCCTTCTGGCGAGGTACCTTGGAGGCGGGGTTTACTCCATGCTGATCATGCTGGTTATCGGGATCCCAATTTACATCTGTGCCACTGCATCCACTCCGATAGCCGCAGCCATGATCCTCAAGGGTGTCAGTCCCGGGGCTGCCCTGGTATTCTTGCTGGCAGGACCGGCCACTAATATCACGTCTCTAACAGTTTTATTTGGCATCTTGGGAAAAAGGGCCATTGCAATTTATCTCTTCATGCTCTCGGGGATGAGTGTAATGCTTGGCCTGGCTTTGGATTATTTGTACAATCTGTTTCATATGTCTCCCTACGCAAGCATAGGCAAGGCTGCGGAGATAGTGCCCATGTGGGCGCAGGTAGGTGCCACTGCTTTCCTTATAGCGATATCCATAAAGCCCATGTGGCAAACAGTGGCTAAGAAAATCTCAAGAAAGTACAGGACGTCCCATACCTGGGAGGCTCGTGATCATGAGGATCAGAACGAATCTAAGGAGATTATTAAGTGTGCAGGATCAACATGAGGGCCTTCGTCACACCCGCTCAGGCCGTGAAGCGGGAGGAGGGCCCTAGTTTACAATTCAGGAAACTGGAGGTCGAAAATCTGTGGCTATGAAGATCTGTTACTGTTTCAATTATACTGATGAGGATATCAGGAAGGACGTCTTAAAAAATGGCAGGTCACTCATTATGGAGATGATAATGAGAGAGAAGTCCTTGGGCAACTGTGATTGCGCTAACCAGAATCCGAACCGCAGGTGATGCCTAATGGATGTCCGCCGGGTAGTGGAAAGCGTAAATAAAGATGCCTCTAATATAACCCAGATTTCCCAAATAAGGGATCTTTAAAATTTTTGTATGCTGCAGGCCGTACCGCGTAAATTAGGGGTGCCCAATTCTTTGCCGCATTGGGCACCATCATCCGTGAGCATGTTTATATTTGATTCCTGCCAGCCGAAAGACGATTCTGGGCCCTTTTCAGGGTACCACCAACCGTAATCCACCCCAATGACTCTTGGATCTAATTGGTTGGTTAAATATGCCTTTTGTTTGATCCCTCCCCTATTTGTCTTTATCAGAACCCAGTCACCCTCTCTTATGCCATGTCTCGAAGCGGTATCCGGGTGAATCCATACCAGGGGCTCTGGCTGAATGCGCCGCAGGGAAGGTATTTGCCTTCCACTTGTATGTCGGTATTGTTCGGCCTTCCAGGAAGTAAAGATCAAAGGAAACTTCTCGGCAATACCCGGATCAGAATAGGGCGTCTCGGGAAGCTCCCGGTATTGGGGTAAGGGATCGAATCCCCATTGGGCCAGCCTCTCGCTGTAAAGCTCCACTTTGCTCGAGGGGGTATTAAAACCATCTCTCTGGTATTTGCGGTATTGCTTAGTACCCTCAAGCACACCCATATGTCGAAACTCATCAAACTTAAGGCCTGAAGGTTCCAACACAAAATCGAGCCACTCGGTGAAATCTTCCCAAAAGAAGTTAGCTAGCCCCAGTTTTCTTGCAAGGTCGGTAATTATCTCGAAGTCGGATTTACACTGCCCTACCTGTGCAGTCTTTTGTTGCACTTGTGCTATGGGATAATAAGGAGGGGAGATGATTGCATCAAACTCAAGGTAAGACCTAACAGGGAGAACAATGTCGGCAATTGCGGCTGTAGGGCTCATGAACATGTCCACCACTACCAGGAAATCCAGTTTTTTGAATGCCTCGGCAGCCCGTGTTGAGTTGGGATAAGTTAACAGCGGGTTACCACCCTGAACATAGCCTAGCCTCAAAGGATAAGGCTCCTGCTCAAGTATGGCCTTTACGATGCTCTGGGGCCGGGCGTAGAACACATTGGGTAGCATCCCAGTCTGGGCATCGAGCCTCTTGTCCCTCATTTCCAATGGCATTTGATCTCTCAAATCAAGTTCCGGTGATCCCAGGGTGGGGCGTACCGGGGGAGAAGAGCATTCTAGTTCTCCCCCAGGTATGCCGAGATTGCCAGAAATGGCTCTCAAGATGGCCAGTGCACGAGCTGTTTGGAAGTTGTTTTGGTTATGATCAATTGCGTTACCTGCTTGAATAACCGCGGGTTTAAAAGAGCAATACATTCGCGCCATTTCCCTGATTTCATGCGCAGGGACCCACGCGATGTTTTCCACTTTTTCCGGAGAATAACCAGAGACATGTTGGCATAACTGTTCGAACCCGATGGTCCACTTATCGACAAAATCCGTATCATAGAGCTTTTCCGTTATAATGACATGTACGAGAGCCAGTGCAAATGCAAGATCAGTACCCGGTCGCAATTGTAGCCACATGTCTGGCTTGTGTGCTAGGTCGAATTTCCTTGGATCAACCACGATGAGCTTTGCTCCCCGATTGAGTGCATCCAGGGTCTTGCGGTATTCTCCGATCCTCGTGGCCCTGAGGTTGGCCCCCCACATTACCACGCACCTGGGAGGATACTCGTAGTCTGGAACAGGATTATACCCATGGGTAAAAACGCTCCCATAAACCCTCGGGACATAACACACAGGAGCCATTGAAGCGATGTTTGGCGCCCCAAATACATTGGCGAATCTGGCCAGAAAAGTGCCGTCATAGCCCCCTTTAAAGGAGCCCCGCATAAAAACAATGCTTTCTGGTCCGAAGCGGTCCTTTGTGGCCTGAAATTGTTCTGCAATGATTCCAAGCGCCTCGTCCCAAGGAATCTCTTGCCATTGACCAGATCCCTTTTCCCCTTTTCTTTTCAATGGGGAGGTAAGGCGCTGGGGGTGCTCCAGGTACTCAAGACCGGCAAGCCCTTTGCTGCACAACCAACCTTTGTTTACCGGGCTGTTGGGATCTCCCTCTATCTTATGAGGCCTCGAATCCTTAACATGCACCAGGATCCCGCATCCTGCCTGGCATATTCCGCAAGTACTTCTGATAATCTGCTGTCCCACTGGTCTACTCCGAAAGCTGGTAGTAAATCCCTAGCAAATCATACCTGCTGCGTCAGGATAAATCAACGCCACAAGCCGTCATATTTGATGGGGGGCCTTTATATATGATAGGCCCTTAGGGACCGCCGGTGAATATTATTTGCCTGCGGGCGCTGGGAATACACCTATTGTGCCATGTCTCCACAACTCAGATAATAAACACTTCGATGGCATGTTCTTTGCCTCAAGTAATTTCGTGTGAAACCATGGTCGCAGGTGGGCCCCGGAAAATGTTCCGGGGAGGAGTATCGCTGTACTTGAATGGGTAAATTCCGTCCTAGAGCTACAAATGTACGGCGGAAAAAACCAATCTTGCAGGATCGACAAGATCGCAGTGCCTATTTTCCGCAGAACATGCTGCGAAGGTGTCAAGAATATTCTTGGAATCCGGCGGTAACGATTGTAAAAAGCGGTCCTGGCGATAGAGGGAAGATTGACATGGGAATATAGAAGATATAGTTAGGTAAACACTGGTTTCAGGGGTGCAGGCGAACAGCTTGCTTATTATTTAAAAGGAGGGCTTACAATGGATGCTGCGTCTGAAGAAAAAGGCTCGCAGATTACGGCAGCTGCCGCATGGATACTGGTTGCCGTATTGACCGTGGTTATCTTGAGGACCCTGGCATTCATTTTCATACCGCTGTGTTTTGCCCTTTTGATTTGCTTTGCCCTCGGAATACCCATGAACTTTCTCGAAAAGATAAAGGTACCTCGATTTTTAAGGATTTTTGTGGTTATATTGGGGTTGCTTTTTCTCGTATATTTACTGGGAAGACTCGTTAGCCTCAATGTCCACCAATTCCAAGTAATGGCACCCACGTTTGAGAAGCAATTTTGGGCATACACTCAAGCCGTGCTAGGAATATTCAACATAAGCGCCGACCAGGCGCGGGAAGGCATCCAAGCATTCTTCGATAACCTGAAGCTTGGAGGTCTCAGTTCAGTGGGAGGAGTAGTAAAGAGATTCAGCGGATCATTTTTTAGCTTTCTTGGCAGCCTCATATGGGTGTTGCTCTTTATGTTGTTCATACTGGGGGAAAGAGGGAGCTTCCAAAAAAGGATCGTGCGAATATCAGGGGAATCTTCTCACGTATTGGAGGTCTTCCATCGTATCACAGAATCCATTCAGAGCTATCTTGGCCTGAAGACGCTCATCAGCCTCTTAACGGGTATGCTGGTAACCATAACACTATACATTTTCGGGGTACCCTTTGCATTGCTGTGGGGGGTCTTGACTTTCTTCCTGAACTTCATTCCAAACATAGGCTCCTTCGTGGCAGTTGTCCCACCAGTGGCCATAACCCTCTTCCACTTCGGCTCCCTCACGAGGACACTTGGGGTACTAATAGTGTTGGTGGTTATACAAATGGTGATAGGAAACTATGTCGAACCGAAGGTAATGGGCAAGGGACTTAATTTAAGTCCCTTAGTGGTTTTGCTTTCGTTACTTTTCTGGGGCTGGCTGTGGGGCCTTGCCGGAATGCTACTTTCTGTTCCAATGACAGCCGTGCTTAAAATTGCCCTAGAGCAATTGGATCAAACCAATTCTGTTGCCATTTTAATGGAAGGCGACTGAGTTTATTTTTTTGGGGATTGATCTTGGTTATCTTAGAACCCTGCAGCCCAAGGCCGCCCATCAAGCCTTTCTGGTTGAAAAAAAGCATAGACACCACTTTTTGCCGTAGTTGTGGTGAAACTACTTGCCATGCCTTGGTCCACAACCACTAGTGTTGGACCTGATCCTATTTCCCACCCGCCAATCTTGTACGGGTACTGTAGGGCCTCTTCGGCCTCCTTTCTTTTTGTGATATCTCTGGCTACATGGATGCTTCCGATGAGCTTGCCAGTGTCGTCGAATATGGGTGAGACGGAGATATCAAAAAACCCCTTTAAATTTTTTTCAAAGCTTTCAAATGAATGTCCTTTTCCATCCTTCAGTAGCTTTGTATGGGGACAATACTGAAGGGGTTCTTTGCGGTCATGAACCACCTCATAACATTTTCGACCGCATAATGCCTCGGGAGCTAACCCGAGTCTATCGGCCATGGCCTTGTTGGCATGCACAATCCTGTGCTCGGTGTCGATGATAGCAATCAAACCGGGGACAGCATGGAAGACGTGTTCCCACAGATTTTTTGTCGGCAAGAGGCTGGATTCCTTATTCACTCGGCCTTCACTCGGTGAACGAAGAGAGGTTGGCGATTTTTTATGTTTTGAGCGGGGCATTAAAGGCTTCTTTCCTCCCTGGTGCACTTGCTTCGGTTAGATAAGGCCATCTCACACCCTACTAGCGAGATATCGGAAATGCCATTGTTGAGGTTAAGACAATAGCAAGAGTTTGAGGAAACAGGGAATAATATACGGGACATTCTATTTAATTTCAATTAGTACTGTCAGGAAACGCCTTATTCCTCGGATGATTTGCAAAGGTATTTCCAGCACTGTCCCATCTCTGACCCCGGCAGGGATGCTTATTTCCATTCTTTTTCTTTGAACTACGACTCCTTCCCCCAAACAGTGCGGGCAGGGGAAAAACCATGCTTGGCCGTCTCCTCCGCAGTAAGGACAAGATGTATAATATGGAATTTCAATCTCCACGCTACCCCCTTCCTCCGCCTCATAAGTGGAGAGGATCAGGATTAGATCGGGCCTTATGCGTGAAGCCAGGTTATTGCGTCTGGAAAACCGACAAAAGCGTCGGCCCCGCCATGGGCCCGAATCATATATGGGGGGCCTTCGATGGATCCGTATCCCGTGTTCCTCTTCCCAGAGCATGCGGTCGTAGGAACTTCTTTTTTCTGGGTCAGAAAGCACCTCATAGGCCTCTTGCACGTCCTGAAATTGATCCTTTGCTTCGGGGCCCGCTTTATCAGGGTGATATTTCTTGGCGAGCCTGCGGTAGGCGTTACGGATTTCCTTGGAATCGGTCTCGCGGGATACCCCTAATATCTTGTAATAGTCTTTCTGAGGCATTTTAAACTCAACCTACTAGCCTATAATTATTGGCAAATTCTTCCAGGAACAAACCCAAAAAAATTATCTCTTGTGCCTGGTTGTTTGTCAATGGGTGGAGGCTTTGGAGGAATATTACACCAAGAGGTCTTGACAAAGCCTTGGTTGGATTTAATTTCTCTTTCAAAACAGAGAGTTACCTGAAAAGGAGGTGGATAAGATGGCTGGTTTAATACCCAGACGAGAGGGACGGGAGTTGGATAAGTTGAGAAGGGAAATGGACAGGCTCTTTGAAAGGCTTAGCGAATGGAGGCCGTTTTTCTGGCGTGGAGAGGAAGGAGAGTGGTTACCCGCCATTGATCTGTCCGAAACTGCAAAAGAGATTATTGTGAAGGCTGAGTTACCAGGCATGAACCCTGAAGATATAGACGTTTCTCTCAGTGGTAACACACTGAGGATTCAGGGGGAAAGAAAACAAGAGAAGGAAGAGGAAGGAGAGAATTTCCACAAGGTGGAGCGTAGCTACGGGGCATTCATGAGAACGGTACAGTTGCCGGCAGAGGTCGATCCTGACAATGTAAAGGCGACTTATAAAAAGGGTGTGTTGACTCTAAGGATGCCCAAAACAAAGGCCGAAACCATGAAAAAGGTGGAGATCACCACAGAATAATCCCAACCTTCAACTGTCTTGTAACATGAGGTGAAGCGGGTGTAAGCCCGCTTTTTTATTTAAGGAGTTAGAAGTCAGAAAAAACGGTTGACTTTCAGTAAAACTTACAGTATAAAAGAAGGTAGGAGATAGGAGTCAGGAGAAAGGCAAAAAGGAAAGTTATGAGTGAGCTAAAGTGCCTAAAGTGATCTAAAGTTGGTCTTCCTCTGGTTCATTCTTACTCCTGACTTCTAACTCCTTGCTTTAGCTGACGGCTCCTAAGAAACAGGTGGCGGAGGGCAATGGGATGTTGCCGAAGCGGCCTGTCTTTGCCCTTGGAGCAGGACAGCGGAAAGGGC
>QMLZ01000081.1 GCA_003646995.1 Deltaproteobacteria bacterium
CCCAATTTCACTACACCCCCGGCAATCGCGGAGGTTACAAAAAAGGTTGTGGATACCAAGACTGCCAACAAAAACATTAACCTCTTCATACTACACCTCCTCTATGTAATTAATTTGATAGCATCGCCCCTTGGGCAATACCGCCCCACTAAACCTCAAGATAATCCTTTCGGATATCATCCCTTTGAGTTAGTTCCTTTGGTGTTCCTGTCCACTTTATCTCACCTTTACTCAGAACATATATTCTATCAGCCAGCTCAAGGCATATTGGCAGTTTCTGCTCGACCAAAAGCACCGTGGTACCATCCTCATTTATCTGCTTAATGACATGATTGACTTTCTCAACTATTATAGGTGCCAGGCCTTCAGTTGGCTCATCTATTAGGATCAGCTCAGGGTCGCCCATAAGTGTCCGAACAATGGTCAGCATTTGCATCTCCCCCCCAGAAAGCACTTCCCCTTTTTGATCCTTGCGCGAAGCAAGCTCAGGGAAAAGCTCATAAGCCCGTTCGGTGCTCCAACCATATGT
Organism: Deltaproteobacteria bacterium; assembly: GCA_003646995.1. The sequence continues at coordinate 530 of QMLZ01000081.1, forward strand.
CTTCTTCTTTCCCATTTGTCCTGGCTTAATCCCCATAAGAAGGTTCTCGTGGACAGTGAGGTTCGGAAAGATCCATCTCTCTTCGGGCACAAAGCCAATACCTGCCATGGCTATCTCGTGTGGAGTCTTCCCCGCGATTTCTTGCCCTTTAAATTTTATGCTTCCATTTCTAGGTGGACTCAGGCCCATAATAGTGCGTAAGGTTGTACTTTTTCCCACACCATTTCGTCCGGAAAGTGCAACTACTTCCTTTTCGTTAACCTCGAGAGATACATCAAACAACACATGGCTATCGCCATAATATGTGTTAACATCTTTTAGTTTTAACATTGATCCTAGTCCTTGCCCAGGTATGCCTTTTTAACATCTTGGTTAGCCCTGATGGACTCAGGAGCCCCACTTGCTATAACCTCTCCGTAATGTATGACAGTGATAATATCGGCTAAGGTGAAAACCACATCCATGTCATGTTCTATTATTATAAGGGTCCTTCCTTTGGTTATCTCATCGATCAATTTGACAGCCTCTCTTGTTTCATCCATGGACATACCTGCTGTTGGTTCGTCCAAAAGAATCAACAGAGGGTCCGAGGCAATGGCAAGGCCTATCTCAAGAGCTCGTTGCTCACCATAGGATAACTCACCAGCAAGAACATCTTTCCTGTCTCTCAATCCTATTTTTTCTAAGATAGCGAGGCATTCCTCGTTTATCCCGTCCATTCTTTCTACGTTCTTGTAGAAATTGAATCGTATCCCATGCTTGGACAATACCACTGCTCTAATATTTTCCAGAACACTCAGCCCTTTAAAAACATTGGTTATCTGGAAAGAACGGGCAAGTCCCAGCCTATTGATCTTATGTGGGGACATGCCCGTAATATCGAAGCCATTGAATATGATTTTTCCCCTCTCTGGTTTATAGTTTCCACTAAACAAATGAAAAAGTGTTGTTTTTCCAGCCCCATTTGGACCTATAACGGCATGGCGCTGTCCCTTTGAAACCTCTAGATTCACTCCCCTTATAACTCGGGTTTTCCCGAAAGATTTATACAAATTCTTGACTTCCAACATTGAAATAGCCTTTTTACTGCTTGGTGGGGCACAATCTTGTTTTCAATTGAATGATTAGACCACTTAGACCTTGGGGTGCGTACATCACCAAAAGCACAAAAATACTGCCTTGGATTAGCGCCCAGTGTTCTGTCATAGAACTCAAAAGATCATTGAAGTATACTAGGAAGCATCCACCCAATATCGGCCCCCAGAATGTTCCACTTCCACCAATGAAGGTCATGATTAAGACTTCTGCCGCCTTGTCCAGATTGATAAAAGTCACGGTTACAAACTCCTGAAATGCCCCTGCCAGAGCTCCAGCAATGCCTGCGAAAAAACAGGAGATTATGTATATTACGACTTTCGATGCATAGGTGTTATAGCCAATAAATCGAGCCCTATCCTCGTTTTCTCGCAGGCATTCATTAAGTCTACCTAGCGGAGTCTTCCTAAAATACCAACAAAATGCAGCGCTCAACACCACAACAACCAATACAAAGTAATACCAATTCTTGGTGGGGAACATATCAATGCCACCGAAGCCAGGGATATGGAAAGCTGGCCGCATTGCCGCGACACCATCCTCCCCTCCAGATAGGCCTCTCCACTTCTCTGCTGCAGCATATATCAACTCGTTAAAGGCAAGGGTCAGAAGCGCAAAATACGTTCCTCCAAGCCTTACAACAAAAGCTCCAAATAAAAGCCCTAACAACCCTCCACTTACTCCTCCCGCCAGTATACCAGGAATCAGACTAACACCTAGGCGCTTAAACAGAATAACAGAGGTGTACGCACCTATACCAAAATACGCTGCATGGCCAAATGATAACAATCCTGCATTTCCCAAAAGGATATTGTAGCTCAAAGCAAAAAGGGAATATATGATCATGGTTATGACAAGATTCAAATAGTATTCCGAGAGGATAAAAGGTAAGCCCACCAACAGAAGCATCAACATTAAGAAGAATGCCCAGCTTATAAGACGGCCCCTTTTCACTTGGCCTCCCCCATGAGTCCATGCGGCCTAAAAATAAGGACCAAGGCCATAAGCAAAAACTCGAATACAATGGCGAATTCTGGGAGAAAAAGTATCCCTATGGATTGAAGTTGCCCGATTAACAGGGATGCTATAAGGGCCCCACCTACGGATCCCAACCCGCCAATTACCACCACTACAAAAAGGTCTATTATTATGGTTGATGCCATGGCCGGATTGGTGATCCGATAAGGCCCTCCTATGACTCCAGCTAACCCGGCCAACCAGGCACCCATTCCGAATAACAAGAGAAAGACCATTGGCACATTAAACCCCAGGGCATCAACCATCTCTTTGTTGGACACCGCGGCTCTTACAATGATCCCAGCTCTTGTCTTGAACAGCACAAGAAACATGAGAATAAAAACTAGGAATGAAATAAGCAGTATGAAAAGCCTATAAACAGGATACTCAATCCCAAGGAAGGTCACTGAACCGCTTAGAATGTGGGGCAGATCTACCCTGACAGGTTCATTGCCCCAGATAATTTTTACAAGTTCCTCAATAATATAAGCCATTCCAAAAGTGAGTAAGAGCTCATGGGCATGGCCATAGACATGAACCTTTCTCAGAAAGAATCTCTCCATCACCATTCCCACCACCATTACAAGAAACGGTGCCACAATAAGGCTTAGCCAAAACATGCCAGTCCATTGCAGGATAGTGAAAGAGAAATATGCACCAAGCATGTACAGAGCACCATGGGCGAAGTTCAGCACCCCCATCATGCCAAATATCAGGGTGAGGCCTGATGCCACCAGAAAAAGAAGCATGCCATAAACAAGACCATGTAACGCTTGAACGGGAATAGAAGAGATAATTTCCATGATCCGGGTCTTTTCCCTATTTCCTCAAGGGAGGTATATGGCCCTGCCAAGGGCATCCCTTGCTGCTTCAGGCAGTGATTCACTTAAAGTTGGATGTGGAAATGGCACCCTGGCCAATTCCTCCAAATAAAGTTCCATATGCATGGCGAGAACAGCCTGTCCTGCCATTTCGGCGGCATTCTCCCCTACAATATGTATCCCAAGGATCTCTCCATATTTTTTCTCTGAAACTACCTCAATAATTCCTTCGTTCTGAGATAGAATCATACCTAGGGGATTCATTGATAAAGGAGCTGTTCCAGCTATCACATCATATCCTGCTTTTTTGGCCTCTTTTTTTGTATATCCTACACAAGCTACTTGGGGTTGCGTAAAGGCCACCCTTGCAATAATTCGTGTATCAAATTTGCTATCTAGTCCCATTGCATTTTCTGCAGCAATGATTCCCCCTGCAGAGGCTGCATGGGAATATGCCATTGTCTCAGGAGCTGAAATATCCCCAACAGCATAAACGCCATCTACTGATGTCTGCATCCGTTCATTAACCTCGAGAAATGGACCATCTGTTTCCAATCCCACAGTGGTTAGCCCCAGATCTGTAAGGTCTGCCTGTCTTTCCACAGTGAATAGCCGACCTACGACAATTTTCTCGTCGTCTTCTCCAGATTTAAGCAGGCAATGTAGTTCATTTTTTTTCTTCTCCAATGACTGTATCCGGGTTTTTGTGTACACCTTGATACCTTCCTTTTGTAAGGCCTTTGAGAGCCGTGACCTCACTGCCTTGCTTTCACCGTGAAGAAGGGATTTGTGCTCAGTAACCAAAAAGACTTCTGATCCAAATCTTTTTAGAAACTGGGCGATCTCTAAGGAAATCGGACCACCTCCATAAACTAGGCATCTTCTAGGTAAGGCCTTGGCTGAAAGCAAATAGTCACTGTTGGATATCCCTTTAGAATCTCCTCCTGGCAAATCGGATCTCGTCCATCTTCCTCCTGTTGCCAGTATAATATTTTTCCCAAAAATCACTTCTTTATTAACACTTACCCTTCCCGTACCCTCGAGCCTCCCTCTTCCACGTACTATGCGCACAGCGTTCTTCCTAAGCATTGCCTCAGCACCTTGGCGCATGAACTCGATCAGTGCTTGCTGCCTCTTTATCAAGAGGGAATAATCCTTCTCAAGTCCTTGCGACATTAAACCCATCTCTTTGCCCAGTGCAATGTGTCCTAGGATACTGGAAGCGACCATCATATGGCATAAAGGGATGCACCCCCTATTCATGCATAATCCGCCAAGATCTTCCTGTTCAATAAGGGCTACTCGTCCTCCTAGTTGTGCAGCCCGAATCGCAGCAGCTATCCCTCCTGGTCCTCCACCAATAACAATAACATCAAAAGATTCTGCCCCCATAACAAACCTTGAGACTGGAGCTCCTAATGTGTTAAGATTCCCAAAATAATATTACAGTGCTTCTCTACCCTTCCGTCCCCCTAAAAGGGGAAAAACATATTGAAAGGACGTTCAAGCCTCCATTTTAAGTGCTGCAAAAAATCCGCTGCCACGGCACCGTCTACAATTCTATGGTCCACAGATAGGCCAAGGGTTGCCACTTTCCTCTCCCTTACCTGGCCATCCACCATGAATAGCTCTTTGCGGGTCTTACCGACAGAAAGGATGCCACTTTGCGGCGGATTCAAGATCGCCGTAAAATAGGTGATATCATACTGGGCCAGGCTGGAAATTGTAAAAGTACCCCTCTCAATTTCTGCCATAGATAAGTTCCCATTTCTGGCCTTTTCGACGAGTTCCCTACGTTGACGAATGATATCAACAAGCCCTATTCTGTCTGCATTGGCTATAGCTGGTACAATAAGGCCAGCAGGTAAGGCCACGGCCAAGCCAATGTTTATTTGAGGGAAAATGTGTATTTCTTCGCCCTTTAGAGTTGCATTAAGCATTGGGAACTCCCTCAGATTCAAGGCCACAGCCTTTATAAGAATGTCGTTTACCGAAGGGCGCAATCCGAAGTTCTTCTCTAACTCAGGAATTATCCCTAGCCTGAGTTCGGCCACAGCGTCCATGCACACGTCAGTAAAGAAATATACGTGCGGAGCCGTAAATGCACTTTCACACATCCGTCTAGCAATCGCTCTGCGCATGCTGTCAAAGGGGATCACTTCGCCCTCAACGGGAGTCTTTTTCCCTTCAATAACCCTCTGTACATCCTCCCTAGTTATTCTGCCGTGCACCCCTGTTCCCTGGACTTGCTCCAATGGTATATCGTGTTCTCTAGCTACCTTGGAGGCCAGAAATGTAGCCTTTACATCAGAGGTTTTTTGTCCTTCAAGTGCAGCCTCCACATCTTTCAAGAGCACTGTCCCGTCCGGGCCTGACCCAGCAAGGGCATTGATGTCAATCCCCTTTTCTTTCGCCAGCCTTCTCGCGGCAGGAACAGCCCTGACTCGTTCTTTTCGTTCAGGGGCATTCTGTGCCGCAGTGGTTTCTGCCATATCGGAGCTTACGGTCACATCCCTATACTTATCGGGCAGTGCTTCATCAGGCTCCGTGATTATGCCAACAACTGTCAGCACTGGAACTTCTACTCCTTCTGGCACAAGGATCTTTGCCAGTATACCTGATACAGGTGATTCCACTTCTGTGGTGACTTTTTCTGTCTCCACAATGAACAATGTCTCACCTTTCTTGACTTGCTCCCCTTCCTTTTTTGCCCACTCTATGATCCTTCCTCGTTCTACCGTAATCCCCAACATGGGGATAACTACCTCGGTTGCCATGGTTGCCCTCCCCTTTTTAGCTGTATTCCATTACACGTCTAATGGCGGTCAGTATGTCTTGTTCATCAGGAATGAAGGCCTTTTCAAGAGGGGGAGAGAAGGGTACTGGTGTATCCGGTGAGCACACCCTGACAATAGGTGAGTTTAGATAATAGATCGCTTCTTCAGCGACAAAGGCTGAAATTTCAGCAGCTACACCGCATGTCTTATGACTTTCATCTGCTACAATAAGTCGCCCCGTTTTCTTTACAGAATTGAGAACGGTTTCCTTGTCAAGGGGAGTAAGCGTCCTGAGGTCAATAACCTCTGCCTCAATGCCCTGTCCAGCTATTTCCTGGGCGGCCTTTAATGAGCGCAACGTCATGGCGCTGGTGGCAACTATGGTGAGGTCTTTGCCCTCTCGCTTGATCTCTGCCTGACCAAACGGAATTGAATAACTTTCTTCGGGCACCGGGCCTTTTTCGGCATATAGCTTCTTGTGCTCAACAAATATAACAGGATTATCATTGTTGATAGCCTCTATCATAAGGCCCTTTGCATCATAAGGGGTTGAAGGAACAACAACGTACAGGCCAGGGATATGCATGAAGAAATTGTGGAAGCTTTGGGAATGTTGGGCAGCAGCGCCGCGCCCAGCGCCTATATTGACACGCAGAACCATTGGCACAGTGCCTCTACCACCAAACATGTAGTGCATTTTTGCCATCTGGTTTATGATCATATCCATACATACCGTGGTAAAATCAATGAACATAATTTCAACCACCGGTCTCATCCCAGTCAATGCAGCCCCCACTGAGGCTCCAACAAATCCAGCTTCAGAGATTGGGGTATCTATCACTCGCTTGGGGCCAAATTCGTCTAATAATCCTGCAGTGACCTGGAAAATACCCCCATATTTCCCGATATCTTCCCCCAAAAGTATGATCCTTTCGTCCTCCCTCATGCATTCCCTTAGGGCCTCATTTATGGCTTGTGCATATGTTATTTCTCTCATTTTTTTTTATCCTCTCCAACATAAACATCTTTATAAAGCTCTTCTATGGGGGGAAACTCAGCCCCATTGGCAAAATCCACGGCTTCTTCCACCACTTTGAGAAGCTGATTTCTCAAGGTTTCAAGTTTTTTCTTGGTAACGATTTTCTCTGAAATCAGCCTATTGGCCAGCCTTCTTATAGGGTCTTTCTTCTTCCAATCCTCAATTTCCTCCTTCGTGCGATATCTACTTCCTAGGTTAGGATCCCCTTCATGGTGGCCCCGTAGCCTGTAGGTCTTGCATTCGATAAGTGTTGGCCCCTCGCCAGCCCGTGCTCTCCTGATGGCCCTTGATGCCACCTCATAAACTGCAATAACATCATTGCCATCAACCACATCACCATGCATATCGTAGCTAGTGGCACGAATGGCAATATCTTTAATAGGCTGGTGCATTTGTTGACTAACAGAAATCCCGTAGAGATTGTTCTCGCAGACAAAAATCACCGGTAACTTATGTAAAGAAGCAAGGTTCAGGCTCTCATGAAACGTGCCATTATTAGAAGCACCGTCTCCGAAAAAGCATACTGTAACCTGGTCTGTTCCTCTCCATTTGGAAGACAGGGCAGCACCCACTGCAATCGGGAGCCCGCCTCCTGCTATCCCATTTGCTCCCAAAATGCCAATATCCATGTCTGCAATATGCATGGAGCCACCTTTTCCCTTACAGTACCCGGCCTTCCTTCCAAATAGTTCGGCCATCATGTACTTTAGATCTGCGCCTTTTGCGATTACATGGCCATGGCCCCTGTGGGTACTGGTTATATAATCATCCTCCCTCAAATCAGAGCAAACCCCAGTGGCTATGGCCTCTTCCCCGATATATAGATGCGCGAGGCCAGGAATCAGGCCCTTGGCATACAAATCCGAGACTCTTTCTTCGAAGAGCCGTATTTTTACCATGGTGGAATAAATGCTTATCAACTTGTCTTTACTTATTTTCATAAGACTTCTCCCGAGCAAAATCGTGTTTTGGCGCTGGGTTTCTGCAAAGGGTGTACCGTTTAAGCCTTGGAAGTTATTTTATTGATATATTAGGGGATTTCGGATTATGCAGAAATTTCAGAAAAAATCCTCGCACAAATATATGTATGAAAAAGGGGCAATTGTCTTATTTTGATACAATTATACATCTAATTTAACATTGGAAATATCTTTAATGCGTATAAGTTATGGAGTTAATGTATAATAATGATACACTAATTTCTTGACTATTGTGTTACACCTTACGATAATCAAACTAATCATAACTCGTACCCAGACCTATTACTGTAACCTCAGAGGTCAGAGATCAAAGGAGCAACGCTATGGATCAAACAAACGCCAAGGCGGTTTACATTGAACCCTTTGAGGATCCCATAAAGTCGGCCTGGGAGAATGTTGTGCTGAATGGCTTACCACCCACCGTACCCGTAAGGCCTGAAATCCTGCGCTCTTGGGAAAGGTGCAAAGAAATTGGGCTTGATCCATATAGTGAAAACTCACCTCCGGTTCTTACTGGGAACAAACTCAAGAGATTGTTTGATCGAAATAAGGAACTGATTGAGATCTCCAAGCCAGTAATGGATATGATAGAAATCTCTGTTCGAGATACAGGCTTTATTGTAACCTTGACAGATAAAGACGGGTACGTACTTGTGGTGCGTGGAGATGAGGAAATTTTAGAGATGGCTGAACAAAATCATTATTTACCGGGGTGTTTAAGAAGTGTTGAACACGCTGGTACAAATGCAATTGGTGTGTCTCTCGTGGAAGGAAAACCAATCCAGATCACAGGTGCGGAACACTACAAGGTGCGCCATCATCCCTGGACGTGTTCTTCTTCTCCTATATATGATTGTCAAAACAAGATTATTGGCGCGATTACGCTTTCAGGTAGATCCATTGGCAGACATAAGCACACCCTCGCACTGGTGACATCTGCGGCTGAAACAATAGAAAGTCAGCTCAGGGAACGAAATTTGATCGAGGAAAAACAGCGTCTAAACTCCATGCTTACATTGATATTTAACGCCATTTCAGACGGACTAATAGCTGTTGATAATCGCATGAAGATAACTCGCATCAATCGGGCAGCCGCCAGCATGCTCGGATTGGATAGTGAAGCAGCTATAGGAAATAGCTTGGAAAAGGTTGTCCGGCCGGATAGCAATCTTCTTCATTCCATTAAGAAAAAAAAATATTTTACTGGCAGGGAGATAACATTTCACTGCACCTCGACAAAGAGGAGCTATATCAGCTCAATCCAGCCAGTTCATAACAACTCAGGACGCCTCCTTGGCACCATAATAACTATGGCAGGCAAGCAGCACGTTATAAATATTGCCAAGAAAATCGGTGGGAACTGTGCAAAGTATGAGTTCACTGACATCAAGGGGGAAAATCCTAAGCTGTTAAAACAAATAGAGCTTGCAAAAGTGGCAGCTCGAACGAATTCAAGAATCTTGATAATAGGGGAGAGCGGCACTGGGAAAGAACTTTTTGCCCAAGCTATACACAATTATAGCAACAGAAGAAATGGGCCGTTCGTGGCTATATCCTGTGCAGCAATCCCTAGGGATTTGATTGAATCAGAATTGTTTGGTTACCGAGGTGGGGCCTTTACTGGAGCGCGCCGAGAAGGTCAGGTGGGAAAATTTGAGCTTGCGCATAAGGGCACCTTGTTCCTAGATGAGGTTGATGGCTTACCCTTGGACCTACAGGCTAAGTTACTGCGCGTGTTACAACAAAACGAAATTGTGCGGTTAGGGGACACACAACCTATATCAGTAGACGTTAGAGTTATAGCCGCAAGCAACGCTGACCTTTTGGCTGAGGTCGAAAATGCCAACTTCAGGGAAGACTTCTATTACCGCCTTAATGTGGTTGAAATTGGTATTCCACCCTTGAGGGACAGGATAGAGGATTTGGAGCTGTTGATAGATCATTTCATGAATCGTCATTGTCAGGAAATGAACATAAGGAGACCGAAGATATCTAAAGAGGTCCTGACTATATTTAAGAACTATTCATGGCCGGGCAATGTACGAGAACTGGAAAATTGCCTAGAACGCGCAATCCTCTTGTCCCAGGGCAAGATTATACGCAAGATTCATATCCCAGAGAGGCTGTGGAAGAAACCCAAAGATGCCTGGGCCAAGCCCAGGTCTTTGCGGGAAGGCTATGCGGAGATTCTCAAGGCAACCCTTAGCCGTTGCGAAGGCAATATATCTAGAACCGCCAGGGAACTGGGTATCTCTAGAAGCACCCTGTACAGAAAGATCAAGGAATTCGGCCTCACACCCAATGGATTTATACAGAGGTAAGCCCTTGCCTAATTCGTGAAGGCCTATTTCGTAGCATTGCGAACCGTCCAGTCCCCTTGGAAATGAGCCTTGTCTCTCGCTAGTTTCTTACCACCTGCGCAATAGATTGGTTAGATAATCACTGTCAGCAAAAACTCTAATCAGCGAGGCCTCCATTTCACTCTCGTTGACAACTGTTGATAGACCCGGATAGATTGAATCCATAATGTATTTTTCTGACTGAAAGGGGTGCACGATGGAGTGGATATCTATAGGAATATTCCTTTCAATTGGATTTGCCCTAGGATTGCTCTCAGCCTTTGCACTTCGTCTGGTCCAGACAAAGACCGCTGAGAGCCTTGCTCGAGAACTAGCGGAAAAGGCTGAACAAGAAAAAAGAGCCTCCATAGAGCACATTATCTCAGAGCTTAAGTCTAGCTTTGGGGACATGTCCCTCGATGCCTTGAGAAAATCAACAGAGGAATTTCTTAAGCTTGCAAAGTCTAGATTTGACACCGAGCGCGAGCTCTCTGTAAAGGAGCTAGAATCCAAAAAGGCACTAATCGATGCCCAGATCCAGAAGATGAATAAGGAATTGGAAAACGTATCTGGATTGGTTCGGGAACTGGAAAAGGACAGGGCAGCTAAATTCGGCCAATTGGCCAGTCAACTGAAGGCCTCGCAGGAGCAAGTAGCACAACTTCTCAAGACCACCAACGCCTTGCGTGAGGCCCTTGCCAGCACAAAGGCAAGAGGCCAATGGGGAGAACGCATGGCCGAAGA
>QMLZ01000082.1 GCA_003646995.1 Deltaproteobacteria bacterium
AAGGACGGGGATAATACCCCTGAAGACTATGTCCGCTATGTGCGTCAGGACCTTATGGGTGTGTCCCGCGAAGACTTGGTTTACAACATTGCCCGCCATGTTGACTCTACTGTGCACCTGTTTGAGAAGTGGGGTCTGAAGATATGGACGGATGAAAATGGTAAGTACGTCCATGAGGGACGTTGGCAGCTGATGATCAATGGTGAGTCTTATAAGATCATCATTGCAGAGGCGGCCAAGAATGCCATTGCAGATGCAGGTGGCGAGATCTACGAGAGGGTGTTTATTGTAGAGCCGCTGGTGGAGAATAATAAGATTGTGGGCGCGGTTGGATTCAGCGTTCGTGAGGAAAAGTTTTATGTATTTAAGGCCAAGGCTGTGGTCTGTGCCATGGGCGGTGCGGTGCACGTGTTCAGGCCCAGGTCTGTGGGTGAAGGTTTTGGCCGTTCCTGGTATCCGCCGTTTAACACAGGATCGAGCGCGTACTTCACCATAAAGGCTGGTGCTGAGATGACCTGCCAGGAAGTAAGGTTCATCCCGGTACGGTTCAAGGACGCATATGGTCCTGTTGGCGCGTGGTTCTTGCTGTTCAAGTCCAGGGCTGTAAGCGCTGAGGGCGGTGAGTACATGGTGGTAAGGAAAGACGAATTGCAAAACTGGGCTCCTTATGGGTTGGCGAAACCAATTCCAGCCAACCTGAGGAACTATCTTGGTATGCTGGACGTGGAGGCTGGTCTTGGTCCACTATACATGGAGACCCATGAGGCCATTGCAAAGCTGGCCGAGCAATACAAGGATGATCCCAAGGCCTTTAAGAAGAAGATGAAGGAGCTGGAGAGCGAGGCATGGGAGGACTTCCTTGACATGACCATCAGCCAGGCACACCTGTGGGCTGCCCAGAACGTGAAGCCTGAAGAGAAACATTCAGAGATTGCGGCCTGTGAGCCCTACTTCATTGGCTCTCACTCAGGTGCCTCTGGTGCCTGGGTTAGCGGCCCTGATGATTTGGATACCCCTTACAAGTGGGGTTACACCAATATGACCACAGTGGAAGGGCTCTTTGCTGCTGGTGACGCATCAGGGGCATCCAGCCATAAGTTTTCCTCAGGGTCCCATGCTGAGGGAAGGATTGCTGGTAAGGCAGCCATTAAGTACATTGTGGAAAAGGGTGCCGAGCCTCAGGTTGATATGGGCAAGGTGGAGGAGTTGAAGAAGAAGGTCTTGCAGCCTCTAGAGATCTATGAACAATACAAGGATGTGACTACTGACGATACGGTTAATCCCAACTACCTGCTGTGGCGGCAGTTCATGGACAGGCTGCAGAAGATCATGGACGAGTACGTGGGCGGTGTGACGGCTCAATTCAAGACCAGTAAGGCACTGCTTGAAAGGGCTATGGAACTGTTCGAGTTCCTGAAGGAAGACTCTGAGAAATTGGCCGCCCGTAACCTTCATGAATTGATGAGGTGCTGGGAGAACATCCACAGGATGTGGCAGGGTGAGGCCCACATCAGGACCATCCTGTTCCGCGAAGAAACGAGGTGGCCGGGATACTACTTCAGGGCCGACAAACCTAAGATGGACAACGACAATTGGCTCTGCTTTGTTAACTGCAAGTGGGATCCTGCTTCAGGCGAGTGGGATGTGTTCAAGAAAGACATTTGGACTATGCCCGGTGTGTAGTGATTAACCTTTAGCTAATGCTCCGGTCGCCTTTTTAGGGGGCCGGAGCATTTCATTCCCGAGTTCATCCTATGGGTCAGATGATGCGGATTTTGTCAGTAGCCATATCTGGGGCGCGCGCCGGAAAATGGCTATTGACGAAATACGCATTTTATAATATTAGGACAGCCCATATTTACTACTAAGAAAATCCATATCCCGGAGGAGACGATGGTGGAAACGCAAGCGAATACCCAGAGCATTTTGGTGGTGGGCGGAGGAATAAGTGGTGTGACTGCCGCCCTGGAGGCCGCAGAAGCGGGATACGATGTAGTGCTGATTGAAAAGAACCCGTATCTGGGGGGGAGAGTTGCCCAACTTTACCATTACTTCCCCAAATTGTGTCCCCCTGCATGTGGACTTGAGATCTACTTTAGGCGGTTGAAGCAAAACCCGAGGGTTCGATTTTTCACTATGGCCGAACTTGTCAAGGTATCAGGGGAAGCAGGAAACTATGATGTGACCATCAAGCTTTCTCCCCGATACGTTAATGAGAAATGTACCTGCTGCGGCAAGTGTGCAGAGGTCTGTGAGACGGAAATTGATAACCCATTTAATTTTGGAATGGACAAGATCAAAGCCGCATATCTGCCCCACGAATTTGCATTCCCGATGAGATATGTGCTGGATCCTTCCATCATAGGAACGGAGGATGCCAAGAAGTGCCAAGAGGCTTGCGAATACGGGGCCATTGACCTGGACATGAAGGAAAGCACCTTTGACATGAAAGTGGGAGCCATCATATGGGCAGCAGGGTGGAATCCCTATGATGCCTCGAAGATTGAGTATTATGGTTTCGGCCAGTACAAGAACGTGATCACAAATGTGATGATGGAGCGTTTAGCCTCACCCAATGGTCCTACAGGCGGAAGGATCGTAAGACCTTCTGATGGAAAAGAGGTCAAAAATGTGGCCTTTATCCAATGCGCAGGGTCGCGAGATGAGAATCATTTGCCCTATTGCTCTGGTATATGCTGCCTTGCGTCAATGAAACACGCGACTTACATAAGGGAGCAGTACCCGGACTGTGAGGTAACCATATTCTTCATTGACATAAGGGCGCTGGATAGGCTCGAGGACTTCTACACCATGGTTGAAGCAGATGACAAGGTTTCCTTTATAAAGAGCAAGATTGCATACATTACTGAAGACGAGGAGACGGGGAACCTCACGGTGGAAGGAGAAAATACTAGAACAGGCGAGCAGATAAGGATGTCATTTGACATGGTGGTGCTTGCTACCGGCATGGTGCCCAACAAGATGAATGGGGTCGCTCCGCCTGATGTAACTTACGATGATTACGGATTTATCGTACTTGATCCTGAAAAGCCTGGAATATACGGTGCGGGATGCACTAGAAGGCCGACGGATGTGGCTACCTGTGTACAGGACGCCACTGCAGCAGCGTTGAAAGCCATTCAATCAATCGCCAGGAGGTAGCTCAATGGAGAAGAAAACAGCAGTTTATATATGTACCGGTTGCGGGATAGGAGATGCCTTAGATGTGGGTAAGCTCTTAGAAATAGCGACTGATGACTACAGCATCCCAATATGCAAGGAACATCCATTCCTTTGCGGGCCGGAGGGTGTTGAGGTTATAAAGAAAGACATACAAGAAGAAGGGATTAATACCATAATCATTGCCGCCTGCTCACCGCGCGTTAACTATGACGTGTTCAATTTTGGAGCGGACAAGATCGTAGAGCGTGTAAATCTTAGAGAGCAGGTGGTATGGATGCAGCCGCCCGGAGAGGAAGATACTCAAATGCTGGCCGAGGATAATCTCAGGATGGGCTGTTCCAAGGCCAATGACACGGAGCTTCCCGAACCATTCAAGCCTGAGGAGGAGATTTCCAAGGACATTCTCGTTGTCGGAGGCGGACTTGCCGGCCTCACGGCTGCCCTTGAGACAGCAAAAGCGGGATACAAAGCGGTTTTGGTGGAAAAGGAGGACCGACTCGGTGGGTTCCTGACCAAGATGAAAAAACTCGTCACCATGCCATACAAGGAGCTCTCCGATACGGGATTGGAAGACCTCGTAAAGGCAGTGGAGGATAATCCCAATATCAAGGTTTACACCTCATCTACAGTTGAGAAGATAAGCGGGGCACCGGGCCTTTTTTCTGTTGAGATAAAAGGAAATGGCAATAGTGCCACTGAAAAAGTAGGTGCCATTGTCCAGGCTACGGGCTGGGTGCCTTATGACGCCAATAAGCTGGATCACCTCGGCTATGGAAAGTTCAAGGACGTGGTTACCAACGTGGAAATGGAGGAGATGGCAGCCGCCGGCAAGATAACAAGGCCTTCTGATGGCAAAGATGTGAAGAATGTCCTCTTTGTGCAGTGTGCCGGGTCGAGAGATCCGGAACACCTGCCATATTGCTCATCTGTTTGTTGCCTTGTTTCATTGAAGCAAGCTGCTTACATTAAGGAGCAGAACCCGGAGGCGGTCAACTACATCCTTTACAAAGATATGAGAACACTGGGGCAAGCCGAGGATTTCTATAAAAAGGCCCAGCTTGATGGGAACGTATTTGTCAGGGGTAGTGTTGCAAACGTGGGTGAAGAGGGAGGCAAGCTCTTCGTGGAAGCCGATGACGAGCTGCTCGGGGAAAGGATCAGAATTGAAGATTTGGACCTTGTTGTGCTGGCAGTGGGCATGGTCCCCAGCACACAGCCTGATGAGATACCTAGAATTCCTGCCCCTGAAGGTGCGGAGGGAGCCGATGAAGAAGGGATGATAGAAGTAACTCCAGATTCAGGCTTTTACGCTACCAAGGCATTGGGGCTTGAATACCGCCAGGGTCCTGAACTCCCCACACTGAAGTATGGATTCCCTGACAGTCACTTTATCTGCTTCCCTTACGAAACAAGAAGGACCGGCATATACACGGCAGGCTGTGTAAGAAGGCCAATGGAAACGGCGAAAGTTATTGATGACGCAACGGGGGCAGCCATGAAGGCCATCCAATGTACAGAAGCTACTTCTGTGGGGATGGCTGTCCATCCCAGATCTGGGGATATGTCATATCCCGAGTTTAATATGCAGCGGTGTACCCAGTGCAAGCGCTGCACCGAGGAGTGTCCATTTGGCGCCATTAACGAAGATGAAAAGGCCAACCCCCTTCCGAATCCTACCCGGTGCCGTCGTTGCGGCGTGTGCATGGGCGCTTGCCCTGAGAGGATAATTTCCTTTAAGAATTATTCCGTGCCCATGATAGGTAACATGATCAAGGCCATTGAGGTGCCGGAAGAGGATGAAGAAAAACCCAGGATTGTCGCCCTGGTTTGCGAAAATGATGCCTATGCTGCCTTGGATATGGCTGGGATTAGGAGAATGCAGATAAGCCCCTATGTAAGGTTTATCCCTGTTAGGTGCCTGGGCTCAGTGAATCTGGTATGGATAGCTGATGCCTTGTCCAGAGGGATTGACGGCATACTCTTGATGGGCTGCAGATATGGGGATGACTATCAATGCCATTTCATTAAGGGAAGTGAGCTAGCCAATACCCGTCTTACCAAGGTATCAGAAACTCTTGACCGATTGGCTCTTGAGTCGGACAGGGTGAAGTTTGTGGAAGTTGGGATAACCGACTATGAGAAGATTCCCAAAATAATAGAAGAATTTATGGAGACCATTGAGGAGGTAGGCCCCAATCCTTATAAGGGATGGTAAAAGAAAACAGACCAGAAAGGTCCTGGGGTAACGGCTGAGAACACGCATAGGAACGGGAGAATACCATGGCAAGCTATGATCCGTCTTTTGCGCGGGAAGTTTTCGAAAATGTGGATTATGGTGAGGAAATTAAAATGTGCATGCAATGTGGCGTGTGTGCCGCCTCATGCCCACTGAGCATGCGTATGGACTATTCTCCGCGGAAGATTTTCGTGATGATCAGGGCTGGAAAGCGAGAAGAGGTTTTGAATTCAAATGCCATAATGCTTTGCACCTCTTGTTACTCGTGCAAAGTGAGATGCCCTAGAGGCATCCCCGTCATCGACGTAATGCATGGCTTGGCGAATTATGCCATCAGGCAAGGATACACGCCCAGGAAGAAGACGGCCGTATTTGGCCAAGAGTTCTGGAAACAGATTTACAGGCTTGGGCGAATAGACGAGAAGGATTTGTCTCGGCGTTACTTTTTTGCGGACGGATTCACCCAGGGGATCAGAAACAGCCTTGAGATGGCTGACATGGGCATTACCATGTTCCTGCACAAGCGGATGAAACTTCTCCCGGAAAGACCGATCAAGGGAATAAAGGACCTGAGGAAGATGCTTGATAAAGCGGCTCAGATGGGGAAAGGGGGTGGCGGCGCAATATGAAATATTTTCTTTATTGGGGGTGCAGTCTGGAAGGAAGTGGCGCAAACTTCCTGGTTTCATTGAAACCGGTTTTTGAAACCCTTGGGGTTGAATGGGAAGAGATAAAGGATTGGAATTGTTGTGGCGCGAGCGTCTCCTATGCAGGCGCAAATGATTTGGCCATCAAGGTACTAAACGCCAGGAATCTGGCAATCGCTGAAGCAAATGGAGGCTATGACATTGTTGCCCCGTGTAGCTCATGTTATATACAAATGGTAAAGGTGAACCACGAAATTCAGGAAGACCCGGAGCTTGCTGCAAAGGTAAACTCCGCATTGGCAGAAGGGGGGTTGAAGTACAACGGCGGTGTAAGAGTTCGCCATGTGCTGGATGTCCTTTATCACGATATTGGAGTTGACAAGATCAGGGAAAAGGTGGTGAAGCCTTTAGGTGGTCTTAAGGTTGGGGGCTATGTTGGTTGCCAGTCTGTCAGGCCCTATGGTGAATATGACAGTGTTGAGAGACCTATCACCCATGATAGAATCCTCGAGGCATTGGGGGCTGAGGCAGTACCTTTTCCGAAAAAAATGCGGTGCTGTGGATCGGGCATCTTCTTGCCTGAGATGGAGTATTGCTTCCATCTTGTAAAAGACATTCTGGAAGACGCTTTAACCCATGGGGCTCAGTTAATATCCACAGTTTGCCCTATGTGTGCGATGAACTTAGAGGTATACCAACCGAGGATAAACAAGGCCCTGGGAACGGATTTCGATGTGCCCATCGTTTACTTAACGCAATTAATGGCGGTGGCTTTTGGTGGTGATCTCAAACACGATGCGGCATTACACTATAACATTATACCCCCGGAGAAGATAATCCAGTCAGCTCTGGGATAGTAGGAGCTGTTTTTTCGGGAAGCCAAATCCCTAGGGCCTAACGGGATTTGGTTTCTTTTTTGATATCCCGGGCTGGCATTAGGAGGATGATCATGAGCGAGGAAGAAAGACCCAAATGCCCCTATTGCGGGAGTGAAATGAAAAAATGGAAGACACCCGAGTACTCCACATGGGGGACGGAGTTTCAATGGGTATGTTTCAATGACGAGTGTTCCTATTTTGTCAGGGGCTGGGACCACATGATGAAAACCCAAAATGTTAATGCCTCTTACAGGCACAGGCTGAACCCGGTAACAGGGGAGCAGGGGCCTCTTCCCTGCTGGTCCTATGATGCCCACAAAGACAGAATAATAGAAGAATAGTTCTTGGTGGAGCAGCGAGACAAGCAACATGAAAAAGATCGGAAGAAACGATCCGTGCCCTTGCGGGAGCGGAAAGAAATTCAAAAAGTGTCATTTGGGAAGGGAAGATGAACTGGTATTGGATAGAATGGCAGAGTTTTCCGAAGAACAAAGCCGCCTAATTACCAGCCTCCCCAATGTTAAGCATGGTAGGTCTCAGGAAATATTGGACAAGCTCGATATTAGGGCGCTGACCGGCCGTTCAGAGGGAATAAAATTCATTGACCTGAAGGCTTATCTTAATCTAGATATCTTTGGTCACAGGCCTCCCGCAGAAGATGATAAGAGACGGGAGGGAGGAATAGTTGTAAATATATACAAAACATCCAAATCAGATCCTGAAAACATTTATATAGCAATATCCAAAAATATAACTGATAGTGCCCTTATCCATGAAGTGGCCCATGTGTTGGACTACCTCGCGGGTTCGGGGCTGATGCCTGGAATTGTGAAACCCTTGAGTTTTGAGCTGGGTATTCCTGTGGAACATTTGGAGCACCCCATGGAATATGGTTACTGGTTGGATTACCTGAGGGAGGAGTTTGGGGTGCAATTGGACGCAGATGATACCATTATATATTATCTTTATAAAAACAAGATGCTGATTCCTGGTGAAATCATACAAAAGCAGGACACCGAGCTTATCAAAACCAAGTCGGCTCAAATATTAAGATTCCTATCCGAAAAAAGCGCAGAAATAGACAGCTTGATTTGTGAGCTACCCGGATACATAGGGTCAAGGGTTGGCAGGGATCACTGAGCTGCAATGAGCTTCATGGTTTTCTCGCCAAAAAGGGCGAATCTCAGCCACTCGAAACCGAATTTCATCAATTCTACGTCATCTTCAGCAATTTTCAATTTTATCTCCTCCAAAACCTCAAATTTTTCAAAAAACGGGCTATGGAATACGAACGCACGAAACCGATCTAGGTTATAAGATGCCATGAAGAACATCTTGAGTTTTTGATCGAGAACTGCTCCCTGGCTAAGTGAGCGCGAGGCAGTCACTATACGCATCCATGGGTCGTTCATGGTGTTATAGTGAGTAACACCCTCGTGCTTCAGCCATTCCTCTATAGTCCACTCCTTATTTTCTTTGAAGCCCAAGCAGTGGGATTCAGAGACTATAAAAAATTTTTCTTTTGCCTTTTCGCCACCCACGGGGAAGGCTGATGCCATTCCTATTGGGTAGAGCCTACAGGCACCTGGCCTGTCCTCGTATATGGCACAGCCTTGTCTGGTGACAAAAGGGCAGCGCCCGCTTTCAGGGTGCATATTTAGCTTTACCAGGGGAAAGACCAAACCCTCCTCAAACACCGTGTCAGTGTAAAGATCCAGGAAACGGTCTGAAAGCAGCCCCAGACGGTTTTTAATCCTCACAATGTCATACGGTGTAAGTATGAGGCGCAGTCTTGCGCAACACTCAGTAAAACACTCGATTCCAGGGTAGCAGTCAAAGCAAAAGGTGTTGCCTTCCAGAGGCCTAAAAACCCCCTTACTTGAATTACTTTCCATCGGCCGTAAGGTCTCCTGGCTTCGCGGCCTCTGCCTTGACCTGGAAGGTCTTCTGGCCTAGAAGGCCGAATTTGATCCAGTCAAATGCAAATTTCATCAGTTCCACATCGCTTCGTTTTATCTTCTCAATGGTGACCGACTCAACATGGAATCGCTCGAGAAATGAGCTCTGAAATACAAAATCCCGGAATCGGTCAAGATTGTAAAGAGCCATGAAAGTCATTTTGTAGATTTGCGGGTTATCAATTTCGGGCTCTCCGGCTTTAAGTGGTCCGGTTACTTGAGAAAACAGGATGTTCATTTGGTCGTATATTGGGACACCTTGATCAACGAGCCAATCACCTATTTGCCAGGTGACCGGCTCTTTTAGTCCCAGGCACTTGGATTCATCTGCGATGATACGGAATGTGCCATCGTCGT
The DNA here is from genome assembly GCA_003646995.1 of Deltaproteobacteria bacterium. The sequence continues at coordinate 9,260 of QMLZ01000082.1, forward strand.
TCATGTCAAGAGGAAACATCCTGCATGCCCAGGGGCGGTCCTCATAAACTACGCAACCGTGGTCTGTGACAAAGGGACATCTCTTGTCCTCATCATTCATTTTTAGAATAACCAAGGGGATTAATCTCTTTTCCTTTGTCAAGGTGATGGTGTACTTGTCTAAGAATTCGTCTGAGCTGAGGCCCACCGCCTTTTTCAATCGCACCACGTCATAAGGGGTAAGGGCTATGGTGACATCTTGGCAACACTGGGTAAAGCAACTAATGCCTGGTTTGCAATGAAAGTTAAATTGGTGCTCTGCGTCCATCCTGAGAAGGGCTTTGGTGTGTTTTTCCATAACAAGGATCCTTTCCTAAGCGAATTATTTTCTATTTAGCCTTTGCCTCCCAAGCCTAGCAAAACGCTTGACATCTCAATGTGATCCGGTTAGAGGGAGGCAAATCATATCAAAAAGAGGAGGATTTGAGTCTCATGATACAACAAACACTAGCAATTATTAAGCCCGACGGTGTCGCTAGAAAGCTAATCGGCCCGGTGATCAGCAGAATGGAGAACGAAGGGCTAACAATTAAGGCCATGAAGCTTATCAAGATGACAAAGGAGCAGGCCCAAGGTTTTTATAAAGTGCACGAAGGCAAGCCCTTTTTTGAAAGTCTCACTGATTTTATGTCGTCAGGACCTTGTGTAGTAATGGTACTTGAAGGAGACGATGCCATCTCCAGGTATCGCCAACTCATGGGCGCCACCGACTATAAAAAGGCCGAGCCAGGCACGATTCGTCGTGAGTTTGCAACCGACATAGAGAAAAACGTCGTGCACGGCTCAGACTCCCCAGAAAGTGCCGCATTCGAGATCAGTTATTTTTTCAATGCCCTGGAGATGGTATAGGCCGAATGCCGGGGGTACATAAAAGGGGGCCGGAAACAAGCCCAAGCCCCCTTTTCCCAAAGATCTCGGCAAACTACGATTTTTCTTCCTTTGTTTCCCCTCCCTCTTCTTTGCTCTCGGAAGATTTCTTCTCTTCTTTAAGTTCTTTTATCTCTTCCTTAAGGCTTTCCACCTCTTGCTTAAGGTCTGTTGAACTTTCCTCGAAGCTCTCCGCCGCTTTTTTATCCTTTATTTCTTCATAACCTAAATAAGCAGCCAACGCACCGCCCAGAATGAACAATACGGGCAAGGTCCCTTTAAGGATTTCAAGGAAATCTCCCCACCATACTACGATGCCAATGATGCCCAAGATAACTGCAGCAACTCCTCCTGCTAATGCGGCCATGTCTCAACCTCCTTATCCAGCTTTGGATTTGCGATCAAGTGGTTATCTATTAACACAAATGCCCATGGCATTCAAGCAATTTCCGTTAAGTTATGAATGATCCCGGTCTTCCAAATGTTTGCCTGCAAGGCCGAAATTCGGAGGGATAAGTCAAAGAAAGATTTTAAAAAATGGAGGCAGGGTTGCCTGTCTACCTCCAAATTAAAAGGATTGCAATTTCGAAAATGTTAGGTAAAATATTCTATAAAAAATGTTGGCAGTGGAAAGACGGGGAGAAAAATAAAGCATTTTGGAATATTCGTAAGAATTGGTGGATTTAAGAGGCAAAAAAGAAGATTTTTACGTAAAATTATTCTTGAAAAAAAATACGATATATAATATTCTTTAAATTTGCATTGTTGCCTGTTACCAGGCAAGCCACAATTGTGCCAGCGTAGCTCAGATGGTAGAGCAACTGACTTGTAATCAGTGGGTCGGGGGTTCGATTCCCTTCGCTGGCTCCATTGTGTCTGATAATAGTTTTTATTGGGGGCCAATTTAGGCTAGTGTTGTGGAGAGGTTCCCGAGCGGTCAAAGGGAG
>QMLZ01000083.1 GCA_003646995.1 Deltaproteobacteria bacterium
TGATGAAGGCGGTATTCATGGCAGGAAGATCGTATATCATATGTTTGATGATGCCTATAATCCTGCCAAAACCAAGGCGGGGGTAAAGGAGCTGCAGGAAAGCGTTGGTATTTTTGCCTGGGCAGCAGGAGTTGGCACTGCATGCGGCCTGTCTGTTAAGGATTATTTGATGGAGCGCAAGATACCCTGGGTTGGCCCTTCTGCTGGATCCCTTCACTGGATTAGCCCACCCCAAAAATATTTGTTTGCAGTATATCCACTGTATGTGATCGAGGCCAAGGCCCTTTGCAGGTATGCAGTGAAGAACCTCGGGCTGAAAAGGATAGCAATTGCGTATCAGAATGATGATTATGGAAAAAATGGCCTAAAGGGAGCAGAAAAAGAGCTTGCTAAATATGGGATGAAGTTAGTGGCAAAGGTCCCGGTGGAAAAGGCTGACACTGATATGAGGCCCCATGTGATGAAGCTGCGCAAGTCAAAAGCGGATGCTGTGCTCCTCTGGGTGACCCCCATCCATGCTGTAAGGATACTTGGTACAGGCCATGCCATGAAATTCAATCCTCAATGGATGAGTACAAGTACGTGTTCTGACTTCCCCCTTATGTATAAAATTAGTAAGGGGCTCTGGAAAGGTGTCATTGTTGCAAACTTTGCTGAATTGCCTGATTCCAAATCACCCCTTATGCTTAAGTACAAGGAGGCCTTTAAGAAATATGCAGCAAAAGGTGAACGGTGGGGTGTCTTCTTTTATGCCGGAATCGGTTTTACAGAGCCTTTAGTGGAAGGTTTAAAACGCTGTGGCAGGAACCTGACTAGGGAGCGCTTTGTAAAAAAGATGGAAGGCATCAAGAACTTTAAAGGCATATTTGGAAGAATAAGTTACAAAGCTTTTGACCCTAAAGATCCCTCATGCAGGCAGGGGCAGAATGAAGTGTTTCTCAGCCAGTGCCTGGAAGGTGCAAAGTCAAAACAGTTGACTGACTGGATGGAAATCAAGTGGCAATAAAACCAGACCAAAAGGCAGGGAAGCGAGATATCTTCCCTGCCCAAAAAACATTCATTATGAGGGCTGATTATCAGGCGGCGATATGACATTTTTTAAGGTTGAAAATCTTTCCATTTCGTTTGGTGGACTGGTGGCCCTGAACAATATCTCCTTTGAGATAAGGAAAGGGGAAATTTTTGCCATAATCGGCCCTAACGGGGCAGGCAAGACCACGCTTTTTAATTGTATTAATGGCATCTATAAGCCTGATTCAGGGAGAGTCATTTTTAAGGGCCAGGAGATACAGGGCAAAAAGCCTGACCGTATTGCAAGGCTTGGTATTGCCAGGACCTTTCAAAATATCGAATTGTTTTCCCATATGAGCACCATGGAAAATCTCATGCTGGGCAGGCATACAAGAATGAAAACAGGGCTCTTCAGGGGCGCATTCATGTGGGGAAAGCGGTCATTTGCAGGGAAAGAAGAGATAAAACATAGGGAAAAGGTGGAAGAAATAATTGACCTGCTGGACCTGCAGTCTGTCAGGAACAAGATGGTGGGCGGCCTTCCCTATGGAACCCAAAAACTTGTTGAGCTCGGGCGGGCCCTTGCTCTTGAGCCAGAGTTGCTGCTGCTTGACGAACCTTGCGCTGGGATGAATTCAGAGGAAAAACAGGACACTATTTTCTGGATTAAGGATATCCAGGACGAACTTGGGGTGACAATACTGCTCATTGAACACGACATGAAAATGGTCATGGATATTTCAGAACGAATACTTGCCATAAACTTCGGAAGCCCCATAACAATGGGGACTCCTGAGGAGGTACAGAGCCACCCAGAAGTCCTCAAAGCTTATCTTGGTGAGGATGAAAGCCTTGGCACCGCTGCTTGAGATAAAAAATATAGAGACCTATTATGACCTGATTTATGCAGTCAGGGGTGTATCCCTTACCGTGGAACAAGGAACCATAACAGCCATTCTGGGCAACAATGGGGCGGGAAAATCAACCATTCTCAAGACCGTGATGGGCCTTATCGAAGACCAACCTAACAAGGGCACCATTGAGTTCATGGGAAAGCGTATTGACGGTAAGGATACGGAAAACATAGTGAGGATGGGAATCTCTTATGTCCCAGAAGGAAGAGAGGTGTTTGAGGAGCTTTCAGTAAAAGAAAACCTCCTCATGGGCGCCTATATCAGGAAGGACAGGGCCGGCATCAGAAAAGACTTTGAGAGGATATACCAACACTTTCCAGTGTTACGGGAAAGGGAGAATCAGTGGGCAGGTACACTTTCAGGAGGAGAGCAGCAGATGCTTGCCATAGGCCGTGCTTTGATGAACCGGCCTAAACTGCTATTTCTTGATGAACCTTCTTTGGGACTTTCACCTATCTTAGTAAAAGAAATTTTTCATATAATACAGAACATAAACCAGGAAGGGGTAACCATACTCCTGGTTGAGCAGAATGCCCGTATGGCACTTAGTATCTCTGATTACGGACTTATACTTGAAAATGGCCGCTTTGTAATGAAGGGCAAGTCGAGCGAACTCATGGAAGATAAAGACGTTAAGGAATTTTATATGGGCATTCGTTCAGAGGAGTCTGTCAAAGGTTATCAACGTTGGAAAAGAAAGAAGAGGTGGAGATAGGTTGAGTACGTTAAAGACCGCGCCGCAGATTTTCAGGGAAACTGTTCAGAAATACGGAGACCGGGTTGCCCTGAGGAAAAAGGAATATGGCCTCTGGCACGATATATCCTGGAATGAGTATTTCAGGATGGCAAAGTGCGTGGGCGCGGCCCTCATATCTATGGGCCTTGAAAAGGGAGACTGCGTTTCCATAATAGGGGACAATTGCCCTGAGTGGGTGATTATAGATATGGGTATTCAATGCGCTGGAGGGGTCTCAGTGGGGGTCTACTCCACAAATGCCTGGCAGCAAGTGGAATATGTGGTCCAGAATTCAGAATCTAAATTCTTTTTTGTGGAAAACGAGGAGCAACTGGATAAATGGCTGCATTTTAAAGACAATGTCCCCCACTTAAAAAGGGTAATAGTGTGGGATCTGGAAGGTTTGCGGCATTTTAAAGACCCAATGGTCATGAGCTATGATGAATTGCTGGAGCAAGGCGAGAGAATTCTGGAAAAAGACCCTGATCTCATAGACAAAAGAATTGATGCCCTTACCCCTGAAGACCTCTCTGTGCTTATATACACCTCAGGCACTACTGGCCCTCCAAAAGGGGCCATGCTCACCCACGGGAATGTCACATGGATGGGTGATACCATTGCTATTGACAACCCGCTCTATGACACAGACGAAGTCATGTCGTTTCTGCCTCTTTGCCATATTTTTGAGAGGCTGTTTTCGGTCTTTGCCCACATACGCCATGCTTACACTGTGAACTTCATCGAGAGTTTAGATACTGTTACTGATAATATGATAGAAATATCCCCTACAGTAGGGTACGCTGTGCCCAGGATATGGGAGAAATATTATTCTGCTATTATCATAAGAATGTCTGATGCAACATGGTTCAAAAGAATAGTATTTGGGGCGGCCCTCAAGATTGGAAAGAAAAGGGCAGGCCTCAAGATGGGGTTTAAGAAGATACCGTTTTATGTGGAAGCACTTTATCAACTGGCCTATTTCTGCGTCTTTAGAAAGTTAAAGGAACGCTTAGGATTTGACAGGCTTAGGGTGGCATATTCTGGCGCTGCTCCCATTTCACCTGATGTCCTGTATTTTTTTCAGTCCATAGGTGTTAACCTCATTGAAGGCTATGGCCAGACTGAGGGAACAGGGGTTACCTGTGTATCAAGAATGGGCAGGGTAAAGTTTGGAACTGTGGGGCCGCCCATAACTGGCACTGAGGTCAGGATTGCCGAAGATGGTGAGATATTGGTCAGATCGCCCAGTGTATTCAAGGGTTATTACAAGAACCCTGAAGCCACTGCTGAAACCATCAGGGATGGATGGCTGTATTCAGGTGACGTTGGTGAGATTGACGAAGATGGCTTTCTAAAAATAACAGACAGGAAAAAGGATATCATTGTCACAGCCGGTGGGAAAAATATTACTCCTCAATATATAGAAAATAAGCTCAAGTTCAGCCCTTACATTAACGACGCCGTTGTCATTGGGGATGGACGCAAGTACCTTACTTGCCTCATAATGATAGATGAGGACAATGTGGTTAAATATGCTCAGGATCACAAGGTCCAGTTTTCCACATACAAAGACCTGACCCAGAGCCCTGAAATAATCAAATTGATCCAGGGCGAAGTTGACAAGGTCAATGAGCAACTGGCGAGGGTGGAACAGATTAAGAAATTTACCATACTGCCCAAAAAACTTTACGAGGAAGATGGGGAAGTGACGCCAACCATGAAGGTCAAAAGAAAATATGTGAACGAGGCGTTCAAAGATTTGATTGAGGCCATGTACCGGGGCAAGAAAGGGTAAAAAAGTCCCCGATACATGTTTTCCACGACTACATATGGTAAAGCTCTTCTCCCAAAAGCCTTATCGAGTTTTCCTCCAAGACTTTGGAAGCCTGCTCAATTGATTGTACCCCAATAGTTACCGCAGGGCCCTGTTGCCACTGCTCGGGATTTTGGGTGGATTGGCTGTAGTAGGACGTTTTACAGCAATCCTGTTCAAGAGCTCGGTCATTTTCGAGGTGGTTGTCCTTGTGATGGTCATCTTATTTGTTTTGATGGCCATCTTGAACATCACCCAGGATCACATGGGTGCTAAGAAGATCAGTGCCGATACGATAGTCGGGGCCGTCATTGTTTATCTGCTGCTGGGCATATTTTACTCTGGTATTTACATGCTAGTGGAGACCCTTGTTCCAGGATCTTTTAAAGGAATCTGCAGGCTGGCGGCTGATACTCAGTCGGGTGCACATTGTGTATCATCCCAAGCAGCTGCAGCATTGCAATATTATAGTTTTGTTACCCTATCAACTCTGGGGTATGGAAATATCACCCCCATTACACCCCTGAGCCGAATGCTTTCTTGGCTAGAGGCCATATGCGGCCAGCTTTACCTAGCCGTCACGATTGCACGTCTTGTGGGTATTCACATTGCTCAGTCCATGCAAGAACGTTAGTACCGGCAGAGAGGCTGTTCACAGATTTATGGAAAATCCCCCGTCCACTGGTAGGGCGACGCCGGTCAAAAAATCAGAGGCATTACTCGCAAGGAAAACAGCAACACCGGCGAGATCCCGTGGCTCCCCCCAACGACCTGCAGGTGTCCGTAAAATAACATGTTCATAAAGGCCGTTAATATCTTTCCTGGCCTGCCTAGTCAGATCAGTATCAATAAAGCCTGGAAGGATCGCATTTACCTGAATATTATCCGGAGCCCATGCAACTGCCAAGCTCCGGGTCAGCTGGACTATCCCCCCTTTGCTTGCAGAATAGGCAGCGAGCTTGGCACCACCAAAGATAGATAGCATGGAACCGATGTTGATGATCTTTCCGCCTCCCACCTTTCGCATATAGGGATAGACAGCCCTTGAGGAAAGGAAGGGGCTGCGCAAATTCGTCTCAAGTACCTCGTCCCACTCTGAAACCTGATAGTCCTGCGGCATCTTTCGAATATTTATACCTGCATTGTTAACCAGGATATCAATTCTTCCAAACGCTTTTGATACTTGCTGTACCATACCTATAATTGCCTCTTCCTCCCTTATATCCAAGGAAATACGCAGGGCCTTTGTTCCAAATTCTCCGGTGATTTCATTTACTGCCCCGTCAATCCTTTCTTGATTGCGTGCCACTAATACCACATCACAGCCCATGGCCGCGAACGCTTGTGATATACCTTCTCCAATCCCTCTGCTGCCCCCTGTTATGGTGGCCACTTTTCCTTCCAAGCTATACATATCCTTCATTTGTGTTCACCTCATCTTCGACATTAGGCATTTTGTCAACAATAGAACCTTCCCTTCAACGAGACAATTGTAAATTTGCGAGATGAAAACAATTATGGTACAAAATTGCAAGAACAAAGAAGCTTGCTTGGATCAGGCTCCTGTGTTCCATTCTATATTGATATTCCTGACACCAAAGGGGGAATAGATGTACACAAAACAGAGAAGATACGGAAGCTTTTTTTCAGCGGCCATAGCTTTGGGAATAGGACTTTTCATGTTTGGAGCCATTTTACACAATTGGGTGTATCCAGCCAGGGCAGCTGATAGCAGAGGCCAACAACGGATCAAGGCCGATAAAGCATATGAAAAATTCATTCGCGAAACTAGGGAATTAAGGCAAGAACTTGCAGGCAAGGAAGCAGAATACTACGCCATTATGTACCGGGTCAACCCAGACCCGGACTGGGCAGGGCAGCTGGCAAAAGAAATAGCAGCGCTTCGAGACAAAATAGAGGAGAAGGCCCGCACCTATAAGATTTCTGGACCTATCCCATACCAACCGCCTCCCCAACCACCCCTGGGAGGGTACGGCTATTGGCCCAGGTGGAGATGGAGGCCATGGTGTACCGGGGGTTATTACTGGCCGAGACTTATTCCTGATCCTACTGGTGGAGCCTGGGGAAATTACGGCCCTTCAGTCACTTCCACCAAGGCCTACCATGATTTTATGCGAGAAACCAGCAACCTGCGCCAAGAGCTTGCCAGCAAACAAGCTGAATATTATGCCGTCATGTATCAGATGAATCCTAACCCAGACTATGTCGGACAGTTGGCAAAAGAGATAGCTGAACTCCAGGACAAAATCGAGGAAAGGGCTCGTGCCCACGGGCTTCCCAGTCCAAGCAATTATACCCCTTGACCTCCGGCACCACGAATTACGGTTATCTCTCTCAACGGGGGCAGCAAGCTGTATTGAAGATGATTTAGGAACAGCACAGCGCCGATATATGCTTGAGGCTCATACTGTTTGCCCCAATACCTTTCACATAGCAACAATGTAGCGCCCCGGCATTAATTGTCGGCGTTCAATGGCATAGCGCGCTTCAGTAATAAGCCAGGGGAAAAATTGAAGTGCAGAAATTTCAAGGGTTACGGCGCGCTCTTTGTCAAATTTTACATCATGGGCTTCGTTACCAAGGACCTTTCTACGATAATCATTGAGGCTAATAAATGCCCTCTTCTTTGCTTGGTCCTCGAGCCATTCGACATCGGTCAAATACGGTGAATTTATCTCTTTTAGCCGCCTCTTGAGATTGCCAAGTTTCCTAGCCTCTGTCGCCTTTCGGTTGATCTCCTCCGGGCCGCCGTATTTCTTTACTATTTCTAGGAATCTATTGATCAGCTCGTTGGCAGGATCAAGCAAGAATTGGTTTATCTCTTCAAGTCTCTCCGCAGATATACGCAGGCGATCCCTTAGATCAGACATGGTACCTCCCTCCCCGTCTTATTCATATTCCTTGATTACTTCTTGCAGCTTTTCTTCTTCCCCCTTTATCATATGGTAACAATGCTCATCTGTTGGAAACGCACCAGTTTTCACGTCTGTTATGTACTCCTTGAGGGCGTTTGTCACCACTTCCGCCACGCTGGCATATCGCTTGACGAACTTGGGCGTAAACGCAGTAAACTGCCCAATTAGGTCAGAGATGATAAGTAGTTGCCCGTCACAACCCGGGCCTGCCCCAATGGACAACACTGGTATCTTCAACTTGCGAGCTATAAAACTTGACACCTCAGGTGGTACCGCCTCTATGAGCAACATTTGCGCACCAGCTTCTTCAATCGCAAGGGCATCCTCGATGACCAACCTTGCTGATTCAGCCGTCCTACCCTGGGCTTTGTGCCCCCCTATTTGTCCTGAGCTCTGAGGCGTCAGCCCTATATGTCCTATAACAACAATGCCTGAATCCAGAATGGCCTTTATCCTAGAAATAACGCGCTTTCCACCTTCCAGCTTGATGGCATCAACTCCTGCCTCTTTGAGAAATCGAATTGCATTTCGTGCGGCGTCTTCGTCCGATACCTGGTAACTTCCAAGGGGCATGTCACCGACCACAAACGTGTTTGGTGCAGCTCGCCTAACCGCCTCGCAATGTACGATACATTGGTCCATTGTAACCGGAACCGTGCTCTCGTACCCATACACACACATACCGAGAGAGTCACCCACAAGGATCATGTCTATGCCCGCACTCTCCGCAAACTGTGCCGTAGGGTAGTCATATGAAGTAATCCAGGTTATCTTCTCCTTCTCCTGCTTCATTCTCATAAAATCATGCACCATAAGCTTTTCCTTTCCCATGTTTCCTCCTCCTTGGATTGCTTTCCCTCCGCCGCCAAGCATATGGGCCCCAAGCATCAGTGCCTCGCAGCCCGCCAAAGCCATACCTAAATAGGAATCCCTTCATTTTCCTCAACTGCTGAAAAAAATAACAAATGTCTCTCACCTCACATACCCATCGAGGGTAGCTATTTTGGTTTTTACTATCTTTCCTAATTCTTCTAAGTTGCCACCACAGGAAGCAAATAATCGAAACATCCCGTCAGATAGTAGTGGGCACTCATCTCACGAATCTTCTTTACCTCCTTCTTCAAATTTCTTGATCGTCTCAGGTTCGTGCCCTTGCAATGCAACCGAAAGTATCCTATCTCTCTTGCCCTCACGTCAGCAGATAGGAGAGAATACCAACACTGTCTGTTTTTGGTTTGGGGCGGCTGGAAAACCAGGTTATTCTACAACCTCTTGAGTAATTAGGCGTTCTACGGTCTCCTTGCTGTATCCAAGCTCACTCAGTATGTTCTGAGTTATGCCTTTGCCCTCCCGGGGGATTGCACCCGCAGCACCTGGCGTCCTGGAAAGCCTCGGGGCAGGGGCTGGCTGCAAAATTCCTTCTATTTCAAGGAAGACGTCCCTGTGATCGTTGTGGGGATGATTGGCCACTTCATTCAGCTCAAGTACTGGGGCCACACAAGCATCGGTTCCTTCGAATACCCTCATCCATTCGTCCCGCGTCTTTGTCTTGAAAATTTCAGCAAATCTATCCATCAACTCAGGCCACCGTTTCATGTCATTTTGATCTGGCAGGCTTGATTGATCAAGTCCAAGCCCTTCCAGCAACTTCTCATAGAAACGAGCTTCTATAGCCCCCACCGCGATGTATTTACCATCGGCCGTCTCGTAGGTTTGATAGTAAGGAGCTCCCGAGTCCAGCACATTGGTCCCTATGTCCAGTGACATGAGTCCGTGGCCCAGGAGTCCGAAAAAGAGCGTAGAAAGGTTTGCTGCACCATCAACCATAGCAGCGTCTATGACCTGTCCTTTTCCTGAGCGGTTTCGCTCAATCAAAGCCAGCAATATACCCATAGCGCAAAGCATTCCACCTCCTGCGAAATCCCCCAATAAATTGCAAGGTGGTAAAGGTTTTTCCCCTTTTCTTCTAAAAAGGGAAAGGGCACCTGACAGGCCAATGTAGTTGATGTCATGGCCAGCCATGGAAGCATATGGACCACTTTGGCCCCAGCCGGTCAGCCTTGCGTAAATGATACGGGGGTTTATCTCCAAGGCCATATCAGGTCCAAGGCCCAAGGATTCCATAACACCGGGGCGGTAAGGTTCGATGAGTACGTCGTATTTCTCTATCATTTTCTTTACAATGTTCACGCCTTCGCTGGCCTTAAGGTCAACCCGCATTACCCTCTTTCCACGTTTAAAGGGATTTTTGTCCATGAGATTCGGAATTTCGGGTAGGCCTTTGCTCGGCCTATCTATCACTACGACCTGTGCTCCAAAATCGGCTAGAAGCATTCCGCAATAGGGCGAGGGTGCGAGGCCGGCCATTTCAATAACCCTTACACCGTCCAGGGGCCTTGGCTGAGAAGTGAGTGCTTGGTTCATGGGGATATCCGGAGCCTCCTTGTGTCTTATTACTTTAATGGAATGACCTTTTGGACTATATGGCAAGGCCTAACCTATGTCAAGGGACGCTGGTCTTCACTGTCTTGCTCAAACATCTAATTATCGGGCTTGCGACCTCCCCTAAACAGGCACGTTAAAAATAGAAATTATCGAGCTAGAACTTATCTGATTAACCAGATTTAGATTTTACTTGATTTTTGTTGGTTACGGAGTAAGTATATGCGCAATCGACCGCTCAACCTTGCTCTCAACACAACGAAGAGGTCCAATGTCAGACCATCTTCTATCAGAGTGTTCAAATCTCGCATGCCTCTCTGCTCTTCAGGGAAGCTCTGTCTGCTTTAAGTCGCTCCGCCAGATCCTACCGGGACAAATTCCCTTCTTAGGTATGACCAACCCACCCACATTGTACAAATTGGAAAGGCCTCCATAGCATCCTATTGTGCTCCCTGCCACTATGCGGTGGTCTATGCGGATCCTTCGGCAGGGGGTTTGGGTGGTCAGAACGAGATGGTAAACAAGGCAGACAAAAAGGAGGTGATGATACAGAATACAGAGTGTTAATGAAACGTCTAACATAATCACATCATCCCTGTATGGGAGAAAGGAGAGACTATGGGCGGATTCTTCATCATGATAGTTGCTTTTATTGGTTACATCTTGGCCTACCAGTTATACGGGAGAACCTTGGGCAAGAAGATATTTTTGCTATCCAATGCCAACAAAACCCCTGCGGTGGAACTCGAAGACGGGATTGATTACGTCCCTACCAAGAAAGAAGTGATATTTGGCCATCATTATACTTCCATTGCGGGAACAGGCCCCATTGTTGGACCTGCCATTGGTGTAATCTGGGGCTGGGTGCCTGCTATGATATGGATCTTCTTTGGCACAATTATTATGGGGGCGGTGCACGATTTCGGCGCCTTGGTTATCTCTATGCGAAACCAAGGAAAATCAATTGCTGAGTATACCTCCAAGTATGTAAATAGCAGAACAAAGTTTCTCTTTTTCGTCATTGTGTTCCTGGAGTTATGGATCGTGATCGCTATTTTTGGTCTGGTGATCGCAATCGTCTTTAATATCTTCCCCCAGTCTGTATTCCCTGTCTGGTGCGAAATCCCAATAGCTGTAATCCTTGGATACATGGTTTACAA
>QMLZ01000084.1 GCA_003646995.1 Deltaproteobacteria bacterium
GTCACTTCTGCCTCGTTCAGCTCGGCATAAGGTAGTAGGCATTGTCGTATGGCTTCTCCGTAAACAAGTACTGTGCAGCTACTTTAGCCCCCAGGCCCACAACCCTCCTTCGCGCCGGTGAGCTCCAATCGCTCCCTTAACGTTTCGAGTAGGGTTTCTGAAGTATTAACCTCTAACTCCGCGGGCTCACCATTCACCCTAAGTTCTACTTTCAGTTGGTCCATCACTTTGCCCCTTCCATCACCTTATTAACTAAACGTTCGGCCAGGACGCTAACCATCCTTTTCCTGTATTCCCGATCGAGCACTGTATTGTTAACAGGTTTCACCTGGTCAAGCACGGTTTTCACTGCTTGTTCCACCTTTTCCTTTGTTGGTTCTTTTACTTCAACTGAGATGGGTTTCGGTCCAATTGCCCCTACCGCCAATTTGCCCGTACCTTCAGCATAAGAAAAAGCGACGCCCAAGAGAGGGTAGTCAATTGAGCAGCGCACACGCAGCTTTTCGTAACCTCCAATTGTTTTCCTCTTTGGAACAAATATCGAGGTCAGGATTTCACCCGGTTGAACATTAAAGGGCGCTTCACCCTTGTTGGTGTAAAGATCTTCTAGGCTGGTTCGTCTGAGGCCATCGGGGCCATGAAGCTCTACCTCTGCAGACAAGGTGAGGAGACTGGGAGCATTGTCGCTGCAATAGTTTGCAAAGCAGACCTTTGCACCGGGGACCGCATTGCAGTGCTCGCCGCCCATTTTCAGGCAAAAGCCCTTGGACCTGCGCCAGAATTCCGATTGGTTATAAAAAAGGCACCTGGCATTCTGAAGCAAGTTGCCGCCTATCGTGCCCCTCATTTGCAAGGTCTCGCATGAGGTTGCTTCCAATGAGGAGGCTAGGGCGGGAAAAAGATCCATGACAGTCTTGTCTTGCTTTAGATCAAAGAGTCGTACTTCACTGCCGATCCTGATCCATTCTCCTTTGTCCTCGACCTGACCCAGGGAATCGATGCCTTTCAGATCTATCACAGCTGCAGGCTTTTCAAGTCCAAGCTTCATCCTGGGAACTAGGTCGGTACCCCCGCTAAGGTAAACTGCATTCCCCTTGAATTCCCTGTAAAGTTGAACTGCTTCGTTGACATTGTTCGGTCTCTTATATTCAAATTTCGAGGATATCACGACTTCCCTCCTTTTTTCGCAGCATCAAGGGCCTTGAGGACCCGATCGGGAGTAAGTGGGAACTCATTAAAGGGCACGCCGAAGGCATTGTGAACCGCACAGGCCACCGCACTATATGCGTTCATGCGGGTAGTGAGTCCTCCTTCCTTGGCTCCGAAGGGTCCCTCTGGGTCGTTAGAGCGGACTATTACAGGTTCAATTTCGGGTGAATCACAGGCAAGTGGAACCTTGTATTCAAGGAAATCGGGATTCAGCAACCACCCATCGCTCCATTTGTTCTCTTCCATAATGACCCCGACCCCGGCCTGGACCACAGAGCCTTCGATTTGTCCTTCCACAGCCATGGTATTGATTGGGTTCCCACAGTCATGTGCTGCGACAAACCGTGGAATGCGTATCTGTCCCGTCTCCTTGTCTACAGTTACCTCTGCCACAGAGCATCCAAAGGAGTAAGTTCCGGCCATTTGTCCATAAGGCCTCTTAACCCACTCCCTTTGAAAGTCGATTTTCGGCATATAGGCACCGGTGCCCGTTATGGGCTTTCCTCGGAAAAAAGCCTCTCGGATAATCCATCTCGTCGGCATGGTCTTAGAAGGATCTGACTTAGATATGACCATGCGATCCTTTAAATCAAGGTCTTCTACCGGTAAATTCATCTTTTCCGAAGCGATGGTCAATATCTGGCGCTTGGCATCTTCACAGGCCCGTTTTACTGCATTGCATCCCACAAATGCGGCAGCTTGAGAATATGCTCCAGGGTCAAGATTAGTTGTTTCGGTATCGGCGTTGACGATATTGATATCTTCCACAGGAATTCCGAGTACCTCTGAGGCAATCTGGACCGCCATGGACTCGTTACCCATCCCCGTATCAACGATTCCGGTGACAATTGTGGCCTGTCCGTCGTCATTTAATTTCACATAGCAGGCAGAGCCTGACCTGAATCCCATGGGAAAGCCGCACATTATGGCAACGCATCCCATGCCAAGCCCCTCTCCTTCCCGAACGCTGGCAGCTTTGGTCTTCCAGTTGGCATGTTCTGCTGCCCGACGTATAGGTTCTTCAAGCCCACCACTGATAATCACAGATTTAGTTGCTGTTTCTTCCCCGACCTTGATGGCGTTTTTCAGCCTTATCTCCATCGGGTCTATTCCCAATTCCTGGGCAATCATGTCCAGCTGCATTTCGTTGCCGCATAAGAAGGCTCTGCCATGGGCTCCATACATGCCCCTTATGCCCTTGTTGGTAATGACTCGGTATCCGTTGTAACGGACGTTCTTGAACCGATAAGCTTCTTCATACACATAATAAGGGATGGAGGTGGCAATTGGGCCGGTACTGCTATACGCCCCACCGTCGTAAATGACGCGGAATTCCTTGGCCACGATGGTACCGTCTTTCTTGACTCCTGTTTTGATGGTAGTTTTTATGTCATGCACTTGCCTAGTGCAAGTGGCATTCTCTTCTCGGGTCAGGACCAACTTGACCGGGCGTCCCGTTTTTATGGACAGCAGGGAAGTTACAAGGTCTCCGGGCGAGACTTCAGAGCGGGAGCCGAAGTGACCCCCGATATTAATATGCCGTACGCGAACTTTATTTAGAGGCATTCTAAGCAAATTGGACAGGGCCTTGGCCCTGACATGCGGTCCGGCATTAGGAACCCATAGATCCAAGTAGCCGTTTGCATATGAGGCTACCACGGCATATGGTTCGAGTGTAGCATACGCCTCGCCAGCTGCCTGGAACGTATCTTCGCGCACCAAATCCGCTTTGGCAAAGGCATCGTCAACATCACCAACTTCAATGTGGACATGAATATTGATGTTATTGGGGTATTGCTCGTGAATAAGGGGGGCGCCATCCTTCATAGCTTCTTCAGGATCAAAAACAGCGGGCAGCGGTTCGTATTCTACTTTAATCAAATCAAGGGCTTCCAAGGCCGTTTCTTCGTCTATTGCCGCGACCCCCGCCACGTCCTCGCCCACGTATCGGACCTTATCAATAGCTATCATGGGGTGATCCTGAGTATATTTAAAGACCCCCCACCTTACACCATAAGTGTCGGCCCCTGTAACAACAGCCTTGACACCGGGTAGCTTAAGGGCCTTGGAGGTGTCAATATTAAGTATTTTTGCGTGAGGGTAAGGACTCCGTAAGACCTTTGCACAAAGCATCCTGGGAAGCTTTAGATCAGCTGTGTACATCGCCCTTCCCGTCACCTTGGCCAAGCTGTCGGTTCTTACCATTCGGCTGCCTATTATGCTATGCTCCTTTTCCATGAGATTCCCTTCTTTGCTGTTTTTAATTGAAGACCTAGTGCTAACTAATACCAATTCCTCCGACCGTCCGCGTGGCTCAGAGAGCCATGGTTTCAGATTAAGCAGCAAATTGTTCTTATAGCAAATGTGAAAAATCTGATCAACGCTAAAATCAGGAGCCATACTGTAACCATGTGGTATGAAACCATTTGCTCGCTTTCCCAGTTTGTCCCCCCCCCTCATATAGGGGAATGACCTTTTTCTCTAGGTGTGTTAAAGAGTCTCCTAGATTTGCATATGTTTCCAATGTGGATGGAGTCAATGACTCTCAGCTTGGAAGGAGGCCGGAATGAAGGTAAACAAGATCGATCATATATGTGTAGCGGTCAAGGACTTAGCGCATGCTAGGGAGGTATGGGAGCCGGTGCTGGGAAAATTCAAGCCCGACGATGAGTATGTGGATGAGCGAGAGAAAATAAAGGTTGCCAGGTACTGGATAGGGGAGGTGGGCTTTGAGCTTATGGAGTCTACGTCCCCAGACGGGGAGGTGGCAAAGTTCATTGAGAAAAGAGGCGAAGGGATTATGCTTATAAGCTTCAATGTAGACAATACGCGTGAGGCGGTGAGAGAGCTTCGGGACAAAGGATATCCATTTATTCCCGACTCTCGTGGGCAAATAGCAAGGCCTTTCCGGAAATGCGAGTTCGCCTTTATTCATCCCAAGAAGTTAAATGGGGTCTTGACTGAAATAATTGACTATAAATGGCAAGAACTGAAAAAGTAATCTGACGTGCAATGGGTAGAGGCCCATGAGGTACTTGACAGTATAAATGAGCAATTGGTAAAGGAGGAGAGACTTGTTGTGAGAAGTACCAAACGGGTCGGTTATCTCCCAGACATCTTGCTAATATGTGTCAGGCCAAAAGAGAAAAGGATAGAGGGTTAGGGAACGCTTTGTAGATGAACCCTATGGTACCATGCCAAGGTTTTCAGTACCACAACGCGAACTAGAGAAGAGGATATCGGAACTCCAAGGAAGGCTCCAGTCATCAAATGCTGATGGAGCCTTTTTGGCCCAAAGAACGGATATATATTACTTTTCCGGCCGCGATGATCCTGATTATATGTTTGTCCCTTCGGAAGGACAGGCATCAGTATTTTTTCTTGACAAGGAAGTACCGAATAATAAGGCACTAACTCCCTACGATACCTATTTTGTAACCGGACCCGCTGGGATAAGAAAGGCTTTAACATCCAAACACCGCGTGGGTCGGTCACGAATAGGCCTGGAACTGGATGTCGTTTCTTTTCTGGAGAGTGGAAGATACAAGGACCTATTTGAAGATAGTGAGATCTTTGATGTTTCTCCTTTGATATTGGGTCAAAGGGCTGTAAAGTCGTTGTGGGAACTGGAAGTGATGAGACAAGCTGCAGGCATCACAGCCCAGGTGTTTGAGGCCATAAGATCCTTCATACAACCTGGGATGACTGAAATGGAGCTTTCCGCCGAGGCTGAAGCCCATGCTCAAGTACTTGGTGATTCGCTCATAGATATTAGGGTAAGGGATTATAAGACCGAAGGATATCCGTGGCATGTCCTCAGCGGACCAAACGGTGGAATGATTGGACTACTTGATTCACCTGCAAGCGGTAAAGGAACTTCAGCTGCATTTCCTTGTGGCGCCAGCCAGAAAAGGATTATTACCCACGAACCGATCATGGTAGATTTTACTTACAATCTGGGCGGGTACCATATTGACGAAACAAGGATGTTTTCCATAGGCTCAATGCCCGAGGAGGCCATGAGGGCATCAGAAGCTGCTATTGAAATTCACAATCATATCCTGGAATATGTCAGCCCGGGAATAAAGGCAGGAGATATTTTTGATTACTCAGTGGCTAAGGCCAACCGGTTGGGATATGGAAATACGTATCTCGGGCCGGAAGGATACCAGGTCAGTTTTGTGGGTCACGGCATAGGGGCGGAGCTCATTGAATGGCCGTTATTGGCCAAGGGACGGGATGATGTGCTTGAGCCGGGAATAACCTTTGCTCTTGAGCCCAAAATCGTATTTGAGGATCGGTTTATCGCTGGAGTGGAAAGTGTCGTGTTGGTTACGGAAACAGGGTGTGAGCTGATTAGCAAGGTACCGGTGGAGGTGTTTATATGCTAGCATTAGGTTCAAGGCTCAAGGCTTAAGGCCAAAGGGAAACCACGTTTTCCATGTGCTTATGCCTAATGCCTAAAGCCTGACGCCTGGCGCTTATATTTTTCTGCTATCCAGCAAGCGAGGGGAGAGCACCTATATAACTTGCACAATCATTGCGTAGACCAAGGAAGCGCGATTTCAATTAGGGAGGTTTCCATGGCGGAAAAAACTTATCGGCTCGGTTGTGACATCGGGGGCACATTTACAGACTTTGTCTTGTTGAATGATGCGACGGGAGAGATCCATATCAACAAATGCCTCACCACGCCCGCTGATCCATCGGACGCGGTGGAACAGGGGATCAGGGAGCTGGAGGAAAAACGGGGGAAATTTGTGGATCAATTGGACGAGGTGATCCATGGCACCACCCTCGTGATCAATTCTATTATTGAAAGGAAAGGCGCTCGTACGGGACTGATAACAACGAAGGGATTTCGCGACGTACTGGAACTTGCGCGTGAAATCAGATATGCCCCCTATGACATATTCGCCGAATATCCCAAGCCTTTGATTCCCAGGCGCTTCAGGCTTGAGGTGGATGAAAGGATTAGAAGCGATGGAACCGTTCTCAAGCCTTTGGACACAAAAGAGGCCAGAAGGGTGGTCAGGCAGCTGTTGGATATGGGGGTAGAATCTATAGCTGTTTGCTTGATTAATTCCTTTGAAAATCCCAAACATGAATTAATGCTCAAGGAAATCATTCAGGAGGAGGCCCCTGATCTTTCTGTCTCCATATCATATGATGTACTGCCCCAGATAAGGGAATACGAGAGGACAAGCACCACGGTTACCAATGCCTACGTCAAACCCCTAACGGGAAGATATTTGGCCAGACTGTCCGGCCGCCTCGCGTCTATAGGGTTCAAGGGTAAACTTTTTATTATGCTTTCGAGCGGTGGCATCACCTCAGTAGATACCGCGGCGGAATTCCCTGTCAGGATAATCGAATCCGGTCCAACAGCCGCGGTTATCTCCGGGCAGTATTTCGGAAAGCTGTTTAATATACAAGACATGTTCTGCTTTGACATGGGAGGAACTACCGCTAAGTCTTGCCTTATTCAAGGTGGCGTAGCTGGCGTGGTTCCAACCTTTGAGGTGGGGCGCGTCCAGCGGTTCATGAAAGGCAGCGGGCTAACCATCCAGGTGCCGGTAGTGGACTTGATGGAGATAGGAGCAGGGGGCGGCAGTATCGCGAAAGTGAGCAAGATGGGAACGTTACAGGTAGGCCCCGAGAGTTCAGGTGCGGACCCCGGTCCCATATGCTACGGCCGGGGGGGTACTGAACCCGGAGTTACCGATGCTGACCTGCTGCTGGGATATCTTGATGAAAACTATTTCCTCGGAGGAGAGATGAAACTGGACAAGGAAGCCGCCCGGCGAGGCATCGAGCAAAAGATAGCCAAGCCCCTTGACGTGCCGTTCATTCAGGCGGTTTGGGGAATACATGATTTAATTAACGAAACCATGGCGGGTGCAGCTAAGACCCACATTGCCGAAAAGGGAGGAAATCCCAAGATCGTCACGGTTATCGCTTTTGGGGGTGCCGGTCCTGTCCATGCATATGGCCTTACCAAGAAACTAGGAGCCCCAAGGTTCATAGTACCTCCAAATGCCGGGGTAGGATCCGCTCTAGGCTTTTTTACCGCCCCTCGGGCATTTGATCTGGTTAGAAGCCATAAGGTAAGCCTTGAAGAGGCAGATTTTGAAGAAATAGAAAAACTTTTCAGAGAAATGGAGGCCGAAGGGGCAAGAACCCTTCAAAAGGCTGGGTCCGGGGAGGAGATCAGATTCAAAAGGTCAGTGGATATGAGGTTCGTAGGACAGGGCTCTGAGACTAACCTGCCACTTGAAGGAAATGATTTCACTAGGTTTACAAGAGAAGAGATCCGAAGCGCATTTGATAAGATCTACGAGAAACTCTATGGAAGGACGTATCCTGACTCACCGGTCGAATTCATTAACTTCAAGGTGCGGGCACTCCTCCCAGAGAGGCTTCTGAAGCTTCCCAAGTTGAAAAGCCGGGGAGGAAAGCTGGAGGATGCTATCAAGAGGACACGGCCCGCATATTCAGGCATTGCCAAGGATTTTATCCCTTTTACGGTTTATGATCGGTACAGACTGTTTCCAGACGCTCAGTTCAAGGGCCCTGCTATTGTGGAAGAACGCGAATCTACGGTGGTTATTGGTGAAGATGCTTCAGTGAGGGTTGACGAGTATGGTTTTCTGTGGGTTGACATAGAGGAGGTATAGGTATGGGACAAAAATTCGATCCAATTACCCTCGAGATATTGTGGAGGAGACTGATTTCCATTGTTGATGAGGCGGACAGCGCTGTGGCAAGAACTGCTTTTTCAAGTTTGTTGCGTGATGCCCATGATTACACATGTATGTTCACTGACCGTAAGGGCAGGGAACTTGCCCAGGGCACCTTTGCTACTCCAGGACAGTCGGGTGCTATGGCACTGGGCATAAAGAGATTGGTGAATAAACTGCCTATTGAAACATACAAACCAGGGGATATCTTCATCACCAACGATCCATGGGCCCTAGCCGGGCACCTCAATGACGTATGCGTCATAAGCCCTATTTTCTACAAAGGTAAACTCACAGCATTCACTGCCTGCGTGTTTCACCACTCAGATATAGGCGGCAGGGTTTCATCAGATAACCACGATGTGTTTGAGGATGGACTTTTCATTCCCTTGGTTAAATTGTATGACGGAGGCGAGCTTAATGAGGCTGTGCTCGAGATGATTCGCTGGAACGTTAGAACCCCTGATGAGGTAGTTGGTGACATACGCTCTCAGATCGCAGCAAATCATGTTTGCACAGAGAAGATATGTCAGATGCTACAAGAGAACAATATGGACGGTCTCGATGACCTTGCTGACGAAATAATCAACAGGACAGAAAGGAGCATGAGGGAGGCAATAGAAAAGGTGCCCGACGGAGTATATAAGGCTGAAGGTGTGGTAGAGCAAATGGAGGGCAAAGAAGACATTATTATAAAGGTGGCAGTTGAGGTAAAGGGATCTGACATAACTGTGGATCTAACCGGCAGCTCTCCTCAGGTAAACTGGGGTGGGAATGTGGTGTATAACTTCACTTATGCCTATGTCTTCATGGCCATGAAAAGTATGTTTGATCCTTACATACCCAACAATGACGGGTCGACCAGGCCTATCAAGATGAGGGCGCCAGAAGGAAGCGTGGTCAATTGCAAATTTCCCGCTGCGGTAGCGGCAAGGATGCAGATTGGGCATTTTATTACTGAAATAATCTATAGGGCGCTGGCTGATGCATTGCCCGACAGGGTGATCGCTGGCAGCGGAGGCACCCCTGCAACCATGAATGTGTTTTATGGGAGAAGGAACAATGGGGCACCGTGGCATTCAGTGATCATAAGGGGCGGAGGTATGGGAGCCAGTTCAAGAAGCGACGGCGCATATGTTTATATATTTCCTGCTAATGGAGCGAATACCCCTGTTGAGATATTCGAGAGTGATACCCCGCTAATTGTGGAAAAAAGGGAACTACTCCCGGATTCCGGTGGGCCAGGAAGAATGAAAGGAGGATTGGGAAGAAGGGTGGTATTCAGGGTGCCTGATGATGAATATGCACCTATCCCGCCTGTAAATCTTGGAATTCAATCAGGCAGATTCAGGTACCCACCTGAAGGGCTGTTCGGGGGAAAGCCGGGGGCAAAGGCCCAATTTCTGGTCAATGGGACGCCGGGCAATCCCTATGGGTTGACCCAGCTTCAGCCGGGAGATGTGGTGGTGATGGATGCTGCCGGCGGGGGAGGCTATGGCGATCCCCTGGAAAGAGATCCCGAAATGGTCAAAGAGGACGTTATTCAGGGCTACGTTACCATGGAAAAGGCTCGATCGGAATATGGTGTCGTGATAAACGAGAAGACTATGGAGGTGGATGAATCAGCGACCAAGCAACTGCGGGAGGAACTTAGAAGGTAAGATTTCCAGAACTTGGTATTAAGCATTAACAAGCATTAACCACAGGGGCACTGAGCTCACAGAGACATATCTTTTTTGCTTGCCGCGAGATGCCGGCAAGCAAAAACATGTGCTTTGATTAGTTTCGAGTGGTTGAGGTGATTTGAGAATGCATTTTTGCCCATCGCCGTCTCCCGATGGGCAAAAAAGGGAAGCTCTCCGAGTTCTCTGCGTCTCTGTGGTATTCTTATAGCCGAAATCAGTGTGGAAAGGCTCTTTATTCAGCGGATTTTCCAAATACCCTCAAAATCCCTTCTAGCACTCCTCCCGCTATGGCGAGGGATTTTTCTGAAATAGTAAAGCAGTGCTTTACATCTCCCCTTGGGTCAATATCACCTATTTTGAGACCTTGGCTGACGCTAATTCCCGGGTGAATGAGCCCGCGGATGACCCCATTGATTAGGGCTTTTACCTCAACGTCACCTACATAACCAATGAGATCTCCCTCTGATACTTGCTCACCAATGTCTTTTAGGTTTTCAAATTTCCCCTCTGCAGGCGCCCTTATTACTCTGTCTGCACCAATGCCCATCACGGAGCCGGGAATGCCAGAATCCGGGGCAGCAGAGCCTTCTGTAATAAGCCTTCCCAGGTAGTGCCCCCGCTTTGTCTCCACCACAAAATGTGCATCCCTGCCAGCTTCAAACCCGGGACCCAAAGCGATTACAAGAGGCGCATCCTCAATGGAAGTTCCGGTATTTTTCTTTGCCATTATTGCATCTACCAAGACATCAGGGTTTATCGCTTTCTTGCACTCACAGTCCGGGTCTACAACAACGGGGATAATCTTATGTTCCCAAAGCCTGTATGTTTCATCAGGGCTACTGATAAGCTGGGCTTGAACCCCTTCCACCTCTGTGGCTCCCTCGTAAACCGCTTCACAAAAGGAAACCTTTCGCCTGACTGCCAAAGGAAGGGAGGTTTCCGTTATGAGAACTTTGAAGCCACAGTTATGAAGACGCCATGCGACACCAGAGGCAAGATCGCCACCCCCTCGTATCAAGACGATGAAATTCGATAAATCAATAGTCTTGGGATGCTTGGACATCCTGACCCCCTAATCTATAATGTTGTTGGTGAACTAATCAGTGCTAACATACCGGATCACTAGCCAACTATCAAGGAGACACTTGTATCGCAGATAAGATAAATGTTTAGGAGATGCAAAAAAA
>QMLZ01000085.1 GCA_003646995.1 Deltaproteobacteria bacterium
AGGGTGGTTTGTTTTTCCCAGGCCGTCCAGGTGCTTGGTATAGTACCCCTGTTGGGAGGATGGGTGGCGGGAATTTGGCAGCTGGTTGTCCAGATAATCGGGCTTAAGGAGATTCACGAGACCAGTTACTTCCGTGTCATCACGGCCTTTCTGATCCCGGTCTTTGCCTTGATCCTGCTGATTTTCCTTATTGTCATACCCCTGGCTTTCCACTTTCTGGGCAATATTGGGGGCAAAATCCCATGGCAGTGGTGATCCTGTGTTTTTTCGCTGGTATCGTCCTGCTCTGCCTGGGCTCCGAGTGGATGGTGAGAGGGGCGGCGGGTCTGGCCCTGTCCTTCAGGATCAGGCCGGTCATCGTGGGACTTACCGTGGTAGCCTTCGGGACATCTGCCCCGGAGCTAATGGTGAGCCTCGTTGCCGCTGTCAAAGGCTCTAGCGGTGTGTCATTGGGAAACATCCTCGGGAGCAATGTGGCCAACCTGGGCCTGGTAATGGGACTCAGTGCCTTGATCAGGCCCTTATCGGTGGAGCCCAGCCTGCTTCAAAGAGAGATGCCTTTTATGCTCGCCGTGACACTGCTGTTTTGGATAATATGCATGGACTGCAGGATCGGCAGGTTCGACGGGATCCTATTGCTGAGTTGCTTGGCCGCATTCCTGCTCATGGGGTTTTTCACAGCAAGGGGAGCGGCCACTGACATACTGGAGGGAGCAGAACGTGGGCTTGGGATCCGCCTGTGGCGGGGTTTCCAGGTTGTGGCCGGGACCGCTGGCCTAGTAGTGGGAGCTAACTGGATGGTTCAATCCGCCATCCATATTGCCAAGGCCCTAGGCCTCAGCGAGGTCTTCATAGGACTTTCTATTGTGGCGGTAGGAACCTCTCTGCCGGAACTTGCCACCTCGGTAGTGGCTGGGATCAAGGGCCAGGCGGACATTTCCATAGGGAACGTTGTGGGGAGCAACATCTTTAACATATGCCTAGTGATAGGTATGGTCGGGGTGTTCAATCCAATGGACACCGACATCCGTCTCCACCGGTTTGAGTTTCCGGCCTTGGTGGTCATATCAGCCTTTCTCCTTCTGTTCTCGCGGACGGGCAGGCGATTGAACCGCTGGGAGGGGCTGTTCTTCTTCCTTGGATTCTGGGCCTTTGTCTGGGTCTCTTATGGGCTTTCCAGACCGGCCGGATAAAAAAAGCACTCATAAGCGCGAGTTGAAGAAAAGAAATCCATGGACTTAGATTACGAAGAAGTCTTGAATCCCGCCCAGCTTGAAGCGGTCATGACGCTGGAAGGGCCTGTGCTGGTGATAGCAGGGGCGGGCAGCGGGAAGACAAGAACTCTGGTTTACCGCGTTGCCCGGCTGGTGGAGGTAGGGGTTGATCCCGAGTCTATACTCCTCTTGACCTTTACCCGCAAGGCGGCGCAGGAGATGCTGGACAGGGCCGCGGCGCTGGCGGACCCCCGGTGCCGGTTGGTTTCAGGGGGGACGTTTCATTCTCTTGCCCATAGGGTCTTGAGGGCGCACGCTGAACTTTTGGGTTTTGAGAGGAATTTTACCATCCTGGACAGATCAGACATGGAGGAAATACTTCAATCTCTGGCCAAGGAATTGAAAAGCCCCAATGATCCCACAAGGATGCCCAAAAGGGGTACCCTGGCCAACATGCTGAGTAAGGCTGCCAACCTGGAACTGTCGGTCCAAGAATTGATCGCAAAGGAGTATCCCCAATTCATAGATTTCACGGCCATGGCGGTTACCCTGTCCAAGACCTATTCCGAGTACAAGAAGCAAAACCAGCTCATGGACTATGATGACCTCATCCTTAACCTGCGTATGCTCCTTGCGGCCAACGCGGAACTTAGGGAACAATTGGCAGGCCGCTACAGGTTTATCATGGTCGACGAGTATCAGGACACTAACAAGATACAGGCAGACATAGTGAAATGGCTGGGCAACAAGCACAGGAATGTAATGGTGGTGGGGGATGATTCCCAGTCCATTTACTCCTTTAGGGGGGCAAACTACAGGAACATGTTTGAATTTCCCGAACAGTTTCCAGGGACCCGAATAATAAAGCTGGAAGAAAACTACAGGTCCACTCAGCCCATCTTGACATTTACCAACGCCCTGATGGACAGGGCCGAGCAGAAATACACAAAATGCTTATTTACAAGGCGCAAGGGAGGAGGACTCCCAAGGCTTGTCAATACGAGGACCGAACCCGAACAGGCGCTTTTTGTTTGCAGGGAAATCAACACAAGGCTGAACCAGGGGAGGAGACCGTCAGAGATTGCTGTGCTTTTTCGTGCGGCCTACCACTCGTTTGAGCTGGAGCTGGAATTGGCCAGGCAAGGCCTTCGGTACATAAAGGTTGGGGGATTCAAGTTCATGGAGTCAGCACATATCAAGGATCTCCTAGCCCACTTTAGGGTGGTTCTCAATCCAGATGACCTGGTCAGCTGGGGCAGGATACTCAGGCTCGTGCACGGGATAGGCCAGGCAAAAAGCGAGAGCATCACCAAGTGGGTGAAAGAAAAGGGGCTTTCTCCTGGGATGATCGGTAAGTGGCCGGGGGCAGGTCGTGCTGAAAAGGGACTCCGTGCCCTGGCGGAGCTTCTTTCTATCCTGGAAGCGAAGGGGATTTCCCCAAGGGCTGCGGTGGAACGTGCCCTTGACTACTACAGGCCTATCCTTGCAGAGCGATATGATGATTACCCGAAAAGGGAAAGGGAATTGGAACAGCTGGTGATAATGGCCGGCAGGTACAAGGGCCTGAGGAGTTTTATAGATGATCTTGTCCTGGAGCCGCCTACTAGTGCCGCAGATATGGACCCAGAACAAAGGGGGGAGGCCATCACGCTTTCCACGGTTCATTCCGCCAAAGGGCTGGAATGGTCTGTGGTGTTTCTCATCTGGGTGATGGAAGGGCGCTTTCCTTCATCTCAGGCTTACAGCGACCCCCAGGCCCTCGAAGAAGAACGGAGACTTATGTATGTGGCGGCCACACGGGCAAAAGATGAGTTAATCCTTTGCTACCCAGGACAGGAGTCAGTTCCTTTTTGGCAAGCAGGTTGGAATAACGACGGCGGAGGGCTGTCGTGTTTCCTGAAGGACCTTCCGTTTAGTGTTGTGTCCCATGAAGTGTCCGGCCAGATGGATAGGGTGCGACCGGCACTTGACGTGGAAGTCGCTACCGAGAGGGCGGCCGCTGGATTTTCGCCGGGTGATAGGGTGCAACACCCAGCCTTTGGGGCGGGCGTGGTCTCCCGCATGGTGGGGGATGAGAAGGTGGAAGTGCTTTTTAGAAACGCGGGAAGAAAATTGCTCCATTTGGCCTATACCACCCTGGAAAAAAGATAGGCCTGAGGCTGAATCTTGCGGCCCGAAGGGGAGAAGCTCTTTTTGGAACGGGAGATTTTTCAAGGCTCATGAAAAGATTTGGAACTTACAAAGATGCCCTAAGGTATTTATACGGACTGCAGAAGTACGGAATAAAATTCGGGCTTTCAAAAACCGAAAACCTCATGGCTGCTGTGGGAAATCCGCACAGGGGCAAGGCTTACGTCCATATAGCCGGCACCAATGGCAAGGGTTCTGTTGCTGCGTTCCTTGCCTCTATATTAAAGGAGGCCGGTTACAAGGTGGGGCTTTACACTTCTCCGCACCTGGTGAGATTCACCGAGAGGTTCAAGATCAACGGCAGAGAAATATCTAGGCCCGAGGTGGTTGAGCTTGTAAATATTTTTCAGGAGGCCATCGACCAAAAGGAGCCCCCTACCTTTTTCGAGCTTACCACAGCGATGGCACTTCATTATTTCGCAGAGCAGCAAACCGACATTGCTGTCATGGAAGTTGGAATGGGAGGGAGGCTTGACGCAACAAATATCATAGAACCCAAGGTTACGATTATCTCCAATATTGCAATGGAACATCAATTCTTTTTGGGAAACACCCTGCTCGACATTGCAGGGGAGAAGGCGGGGATTATAAAGCAAGGTGTTCCGCTTGTTACGGGAGCAGGGTGCCGGAAGGTCGTGGAACTTTTCAGAAGAATCTGCCAGGAAAAGGCAGCGCCCATGATAAGGATCGGCGAGCAGGTCAGGTACCGCCACAGCCGCTCGGGGCTCAACTACTACGGGATGTGGCATAAATGGAGCGGCATGGAAATGGGCCTGAAAGGAGGATTTCAGGCACGCAACGCCACTCTTGCCCTTGCCGCGGCGGAGCTTCTTGCAGACTCAGGCTTTGCGGTACCAGAGCGGGCCTTTCGTGACGGGGTAAGGAATGCGTCTTGGCCCGGGAGGATGCAGTTGATTGGAGGTCAGCCATCAATTTTGCTCGATGGTGCACACAATCCCAGGGCTATGCGGACCTTGGCCGGGGCTGTGGAAGCAGAGTTCAGCTACAATCGCCTGATAGTGGTTATAGGTATAATGGAAGACAAGGATATAAAAAGCATTTTGAAGCAAATCGTACCAATGGCAGATCACGTAATATACACGAGGCCCGAGTATCCAAGGGCGGCGAAACCCGAAGGGCTTTTTGCACTCGGCAAGATCATGCACAGATCAGCCCAGGTGGTTGAAAGGCTAGACAATGCCATAGTAGAGGCCAGGGAGATGGCCGGACCCTCTGACCTGATCTTGATCTGTGGATCACTTTTCACCATAGGGGAGGCGTTGAGCTGCCTGGATCCGTTGAACTATCCTCCAGAAGGAATATAACCAATGACTAAGGTGGCCGCGGTCCGTGGGGCCAGATTTTGGATATTTTTACTTGGAATCTGCTGCGCTGGGCTTTTGCTCGCCGCAGTGTCCGATGAGACCTATGGCGCCAGCGGCATGGAGGAACTGAAATCCCCGGAGATCCCTTGGCGGATCAAGGCCAATAAGCTGATCTACAAGGAGAAAGAAGGCCTTTACATTGCCGAGGGGAACGTGGAGATCAAGAAGGGGGGGCAAATACTAAGGGCCCATAAGGCCATATACAATCGGAAAACAGGCATAGTTGAGATATGGGGAGACGTGAGATTTGAGAGCCAAGGCAACGTGATCGAGGGTGAAAAGGGAACTTTTTATCTAAAAGAGCAGACCGGTAGACTGGAACATGCCCGGATACTTATTCGAGACAATGCCCTCAGGATCTCAGGTAGGTCCATGGAAAAGGTTTCAGAGAATACCTACCGCGCCCAAGATTGCATCATAACCACCTGCGCAGGACAAAGGCCAGCATGGTCCATTACGGCCTCCGAGGTGAAGGTCACCATAGAAGGTTATGGTACGGCCAAGGATGCTGCTTTCAGGATAAAAAACGTGCCTGTGCTGTATCTGCCCTATTTCATATTTCCAGCCAAGACCAAGCGACAGAGCGGCCTGTTGACACCGAGGGCCGGGTATTCGGGCAGGAACGGCCTAGACATGGAAATACCTTTTTTCTGGGCCATTTCGGATCAGACTGATGCCACTTTTTATGAGAGGTATATGACCAATCGAGGTTTCATGCAAGGCCTAGAGTTCCGTTACGCGGCTTCCAGGGACTCGGGTGGTGCGATCCTGTTTGATATACTGTCTGACAGGAAGGAAAAGGACTTGGGGGATCCCGATGACGTGGAGTTAAGCCCTTTGCCCAGGACTAACGAGACCCGCTACTGGTTAAGGGGCAAGGGCGATCAAGGCCTCCCTCTGGGTATCCGTGTGCGAACCGACGTAGATTACGTCAGCGACCAGGATTATCTGAAGGAATTTACCAGGGGGCTTTCGGGCTACGAGGCTAGGCCCAATCTGGAGAAGGAATGGGGCAGGCCCATGGAGAGCATGTTTTCTCCATTCAGGAGTTCAAATCTTCTTGTCTCACGGCTCTGGGACGGGGCAATACTGCAGGCGGACTCCCATTATTACCAGGACCCGGGACATCCTTCCCCCAACGAGGTACCACAGCCACTGGCAGGGATACACTTTTTCAAATCCGTCTCTCCTATTCCCGGCCTTCCCATCAAGTACTTCCTTGAGTCCGATTACAGGAATATCTGGCGGGATCACGGGGAAAAGGGCAATGAGTTCAGCATAGGGCCTCGTGTTACAATGCCGCTGCGGCTGAATCGCTTCCTGGAAATCGAGCCGTCTGCGTCAGTGGATTACAATGGGCGTTGGATCAATACCGACAGTGGGGAAACGGATTATAGATGGGCGAGTGCTTATGGGGGTAACTTGAGGCTCTCTTCCAGGTTGAGCAGAAAATTTGAAGTTTCCATGGGACAGATCAAGAGGGTGCGGCACTCGATAGTTCCGTCGCTGGTGTATACCTACCACGAGCAGAGAAGCGATGAGGATCCTTCTTGGTTTGAACCATTGTCTGACACGGGAAAAATAAACAAGCTCACATTTTCCTTGGAAAACTATCTTGATGCTCGTTTTGAGAGTAAGTCAGGGAGGGTGACTTATAGGCAGTGGGCGCTTTTCAATATATCTCAGTCTTATAACATAGACGAGGCCAGGAAGTCTCTGGGGCCGGGTGAAAAGAGAAAACCTTTCGATCCCCTTGAGCTCAAGTTTATCATGAAACCATTTCACCTCCTAGATGTGTATTGGACATCCCAGTGGGATCACTATGACCACGATTTTTTGACCAATGATCTTTCAGTAAACCTCTGGATCCCGAGGACAGGGGGCAGAAAAGATCATTACAGAGTTGAGTACCAGACAGGGGAGGGAGAGAACAGGAACCTCGGTCTATTGGCGGATGTGGGTCTAATCTGGGGATTTTCCGCTGGGGGGTATTTGAGCAAGGACTTTTATGCCAACGAAGAAATATCTTCAAGCCTTTGGCTTAATTACTCGTCTCAATGCTGGGGGATGAAGGTCCAGGCCACAAGGGGAAATGGTGAAACTACTTTCATGGTGTCCTTTGAGCTGAGAGGCCTCGGTCAATTCCGGCCCTGGTAAAGATGCAAGGAGAAGGGTGCCTTCAGGAAACTTTGCTTTCTTTGTCCCTGGCCAGCCTTTCCAAGGCCAGTACAACAGCACAGCCAAACCCCATGAGGCAAAAAGCCCAAATGGCCCGCATGTCAAAGTGCTGGGGCAGGACATTCTTATATGCCTGGTAGGCAGCTGTATCTGCTGATCCCAGCACTCCGATGGCCTTTTTCCAGGGCCAAATTTTCCTGAGAGAACCTAACATGAATCCGGTTAGTATCGACACGGTGAAGTCATGATGTTGGGTAAACAGCCATCCCAGGAGCCGGGAGAATAAAACTATTCCTATGAGTGCGCCTGCTGCAACTGTGGCCAAGACTCCTATGTCACGGTTGTTAAGGGCCTGGAGTACATACTGGTATTTACCCAAAAGCACCAGGATAAAGGCCCCCGATATCCCCGGCAGTATCATGGCACAAATGGCCACGGCACCGCATAGGAACAGATACCACCACGCATTGGTCGTCTGGGCGGGCATGAGACCCACGAGTATGAACGCAGCTGTGCCTCCTAGGATCCCAGCAATCAGCAATGAAGGGGACCACCTCTGCACGCGTCGGCTCACGGTTATTACGGAGGCACCTATGAGTCCAAAGAAGAATGACCAAATCAGTACAGGCTCATTTTGCAAAAGCCAGGCAAGTACGCGGGCCAATGATAAGATGGCCACACCTATGCCTAAGAGGACTGCGAGTAGAAACTGCCATCTTATTCTTTTGAGGGCTTCCTTGAACCTAAACCTGAGGGCAAGCCGCAGGCATTCCAGGTCAACAGATTTTATGGAGTAGATCAATTCCTCGTAAATACCGAGAATGAAGGCCATAGTGCCGCCGGATACACCAGGTATAACGTCTGAGGCCCCCATGCAAATGCCTTTTAGCGCAAGGACAAGGTAATTTCCAAGGGACCGACCATGCTCATGTTGTTGAAATCCCATAAGATCCCTATATCAGGCTAGAACAGGATTAATGCAGCAGCCCCGGCCGCAAGGCAGTATGGAGCAAAGTATGCAAGACGCCCTTTTTTCACCATGGTCATAAGTACCTTCAAGCAAAGAAAGCCAACAACGGCAGATACGGCAAAGCCCACCACCAGAGTTGGAATGGCTACGGAGCCAATAGGTTGGTCATGGAGCTGGAGCAGCAGGGCACCCACAATGGCGGGTATGGCGATGAGGAAAGAAAACCGCCCGGCAAGCTGCCTGTCAAGGCCGCATAAGAGGCCACAGGCTATGGTAGCCCCGGAACGGGATATTCCGGGTACAATAGCCAGGCCCTGGGCCGTCCCCACGATCAGTGCCGTGACTAGGCCGATATCTCTTCTGGTGGTGTAGCGGGGAGGAATAAAGTAGGTCACCCCTATCACGATGCCTGTGACCATCAGCATGTAGCCCACAAATGTGACGGAGGCGAACAGATTTTCAAGTGGCTCCTTGAAAAATAGTCCGATGAGAGCGGTTGGAACACAGGCCGCTATTATCCACAGGATCAGTTTTTGCTCCCCATTTTTCTTGCCGCGGCCCTTTACCCGGGACCAGGGGATGAGTGCCGCCGGCGCCTCACGCACGAGCCTGAAAATATCGTCTTTGAAATATATGATTACAGCCAACAGCGTTCCGACATGAAGTGTCACATCCACAAGCAGCTGGGGTTCAGCAAATCCCAGTAGGTTCTGAAATATCACCAGGTGCCCGGAGCTACTAATGGGAAGAAATTCCGTAAGGCCCTGGATGAAACCCAGGAAAGCGGCATCAAGCGTGTTCATGGAAATATCCTTTGCCTGTTCGAGAAGTGGGAAAATGTGTCCATGATCATTAGCAGATGACAGATGCCCCTGGCAAGTGAATATTAGAGGTGATGCGAGCGCGCCTCTTGCAGAGTATAGGTCGGTGCCGGCAAGGAGAGCTGAAAAAGATCCCATCGGTCGCATTCCTTGACACCTCAGGTCCTATTCTCTATAAGGGTATAAAAAAGGAGAATTTTTTAGCCCCTCGATTGGGTGGATTTCAGTACGGAGCCACGGGTCCCAAGTGTGAGAGTGCTTGTTCCCTTTTTCAGGATCAAGGGCTAACCTGTTAATAACAAACCGGAGGCTTTATGATGAAAGTGAAGGTTGGTGTTTTGTCGGCCGGGGGCGATTGCCCGGGGATCAACAGTGCCATACACTGGTTGGTGTACTCCGCAATGGATAAGGATCTCGTCCCCAGGCGTGGAATGATGTTTGAGGTCCTGGGCATCAGAGATGGGTGGAAAGGCCTTATTGAGGTGCACCCGGAAAAAAAGAACAGCAGG
This sequence comes from Deltaproteobacteria bacterium, assembly GCA_003646995.1. Next base: position 9,268 of record QMLZ01000085.1, read on the forward strand.
AATGAGTGGATCATGCCCCTTAACCCAGATATCGTGCGCACGTGGGACAGGTACGGTGGCACAAGGCTGGGAACAACTCGCATAAACCCTTTTGATCCTAAGAATGACAAATCAGACCTTATTATAGAGAACTGCAAAAAACTCGGACTAGAGGCCCTCGTGGTGCTGGGCGGCTTTGATAACCTCGGTGTTGCGTACAAGCTTTACAGGAAAGGGTTAAGGACTGTTGGTATACCCAAGACCATAGACAAGGACATTTCAGAGACAGACTATACGCTGGGATTTGATTCCGCGGTAAATATAATCACTTCTGATATCGACAGGCTTAGGATTACAGCCGGCTCCCACAGTAGGATCTTTGTGGTGGAATGCATGGGCAGGAAGGCAGGATGGCTGGCCCTGGAGGCAGGGGAGGCGGCGGGTGTGCCCATTATCCTTATTCCAGAACACGATTTCCTTATTGATCGAGTCATAGAGCTGCTCCAAAGGAGGAAAAAGTCTGGGAAGCGATACAGCATCATCCTCATTTCAGAGGGGGCCAAACCCAGGGGCATGGAAGAGATCCACGAAAAGAGGGGTAGGGACGGATTTGGCCATTACTATTTAGGCGGAGTCGGTGGATTCCTGGCAGAGGAAATCGAAAAGAATTCCGACCTAGAGGTAAGGTACGTTGCGCTTCGGCACTTGCAGCGCGGAGGGGCTCCAACAGCCTATGATCGAAGGATGGGGAGAAAATTCGGTATTGCCGCCATCGACATGGTAGTAAATGAAGACTTCGGCAGGATGGTCAGCTTGAAGCACGGGGAGATAACCAGCGTGCCCCTCAAGAAGGCCCTGGACCACTTGAGCCTAATTGACGTGGAAAAGTATTACAACACAAAGGACTACAAGAGCATCGACCAGATACTCTAAGGAAGGATTTTATTCGGATTCAGGATACCAGCAGGATCAAATGCCTTCTTAATCCTGCGCATGAGAGCTAGACCAGCGGGCGGTATTTCCATCGGAAGATACCGCCTTTTTGTTATGCCCACACCGTGCTCTCCTGTGATCGTTCCGCCCAGTTCCAGCACCTTTTCAAATAGCCTGGTTACTATGCGATCCACCTTTTTCATCTCCTGAGGGTCATTTTTGTCGAGCATGATATTTACGTGCAGGTTACCGTCGCCGGCATGACCGAAGACCGGTATAGGCACCCCGTATTCGCGGGAGAGCTCTGAGAGGAATCGCACCATTTCCACCATCCTTGTCCTAGGAACCACCACGTCTTCGCTTACCTTGTGGGGCCTGAGCTTGTAAAGGGAGGGAGAGATATTTCTTCTGGCCTCCCACAAGGACTCGGCCTCGGTTGGTGAGCCTGCGGTAGCAAAGTCCAGGCACCCTTGCTCGGCACATATCTGTCTCACCTGTCCGGCGTAGTACTTCACCGATTCAGCGTTTCCATCCAGTTCAATCAGGAGCATGGCGCCC
>QMLZ01000086.1 GCA_003646995.1 Deltaproteobacteria bacterium
GTGTTCTTTGGTAGCGAGGAGCAGAAAAAGAAGTATCTGCCAAAATTGGCTTCAGGCGAGTGGTGTGCGGCTTATTGTCTGACAGAACCAGGCGCTGGCACCGACGCGCTGAACGCAAAGACAAAAGCAGTTCTTTCCGAAGATGGGAAATACTATATCCTCAACGGGGAGAAGATGTTCATTACCAACGCGGGATGGGCAACGGTTTTTACCCTATACGCAAAGGTGGACGGGGAGCACTTCACAGGCTTCATTGTGGAAAAGGACTTTCCCGGCTTTTCCACAGGTGCCGAGATCGATAAGATGGGTGTGCACGGCTCCTCCACAAGGCCGGTTGTACTGGAAGATGCAAAGGTTCCAGTAGAAAACCTGATGTTTGAAATCGGAAAAGGCCACAAGATAGCCTTCAATATCCTTAACATAGGAAGATGGAAGCTGGGTGCAATGACTACAGGTGGATGCAAGGGTTGTATTGAAGGGGCTGTAAAGTATGCAAACGGCCGCATCCAATTCAAGGTGCCAATCAGCTCATTTGGCATGATAAAGACGAAACTGGCCGATATGGCTATTCGCACCTATATGAGCGAGAGCATGATGTATCGAATGGCGGGGATGTTCGACGATAAGCTTGGAACCCTTGATGAGGAGGCCAAGAAAAGTGGGGCTGAGAATGCAAAGGCCATTGAGGAGTATGCACCTGAATGCTCGATAACCAAAGTATACGGTTCTGAATGCCTGGAGTATTGTGTGGATGAGTATGTACAGATTCTCGGGGGTTATGGTTATTGTTCCGAGTATCCAGCCGAACGGTACTACAGGGATTCAAGGATAAACCGCATATGGGAAGGGACCAACGAGATAAACCGGATGCTTATTCCAGGTACTCTCATGAGAAGGGCCCTGCAGGGGAGACTCAATTTGCTTCAAGCAGCTCAGGCTATCCCTCAGGAGCTCATGAGTTATTCGCCGCTGGCCGTGCAGCTTCCGGACGAACCACTGGCGCTGCAAGAACACATGGTAAAAATGAGCAAAAAGATTGCTCTTATGGTTGCCGGGCTTGCGGCCCAGAAATTCGGTGCTAATTTGGCAAAGGAACAGGAAGTTCTGGCCAAGATAGCAGACATGATAATTGAGATCTTTGCCATGGAGAGCGGGCTGCTGCGGACGAAGAAGATCATTGAGTCAAAAGGACAGGACAAGGCGAAGTATCAGATAGCGGCAGTAGAGACATACGTTGATGAGAAGATTCCCACCATTGAAATGTGGGCCAAGCAGGCCCTGGCTTACATAGAGCAGGGTGATACACTGAGAGCCCAGCTCGCCGGGGTGAAAAAGCTGGCAAGGTATCAGCCCATTGACACCGTGTCTCGACGAAGGGCGATTGCTGACAGGATAATTGATTTGGAATCATATCCCTTCTAATTGATAACAAAATGTCTTATACTTAAAGAGGGTTTGCAATTTTGCAGGCCCTCTTTTGTTTTGGAAAGCTTGATTACAGACGGGCGAGGTAATGCCTGTTAGACAGTCTGAAGCTGCTATTATGAAATGGGCTAAGGACTCAAGGTACAAGGTGTAAGGCCAAAAACATGTCGTTTTCTGTTCCCTTATACCTTACGCTTCATGCCTTAGGCCTAATATGGAATATTCAGGAGAGTTTCAGTGAAGGAAGATATTCAAAAACTAAGGAACATAGGAATCAGCGCCCACATTGATTCGGGCAAGACAACTCTTACTGAGCGAATACTTTATTACACAAAGAGAATAGGCGTCATACACGAAGTAAAGGGCAAAGATGGTGTGGGCGCAAAGATGGACTCCATGGAGCTGGAAAAAGAAAGGGGAATTACCATATCCTCGGCTGCTACCCACTGCTTATGGAAAGGCCACCGGATCAACATCATTGATACTCCCGGGCATGTGGACTTTACAATAGAAGTTGAAAGGGCCCTTAGGGTTCTAGATGGTGCCATCTTGATTCTTTGTGCTGTGGGCGGGGTGCAATCTCAGTCCATTACAGTAGACAGGCAGATGAGAAGATATGGTGTCCCTAGGATCGCGTTTATAAACAAATGTGACAGGTTTGGAGCAAATCCTTACAGGGTCTTGAATCAGCTCAGAGAGAAACTTGGCATGGATCCAGTTCTACTTCAGCTTCCAATTGGGCTCGAGGGTGATTTTCAAGGCATTATTGATCTGGTGAAAATGAAGGCGCTTTACTTCGAGGGGCCACATGGTGAGAGTATCCGCGAAGAGGAAATCCCGGACCAAATGCTCGAAGAAGCCAGCTCATACCGTGAACAACTTCTGGACGCGGCCACCATGTATTCTGATGACCTCGCAGAGGCCGTTTTGGACGGACATGAGACAGAGGAAATGATTCACCTAGCCCTAAGAAAAGCAACATTGGCCAAAACCCTTACCCCTGTATTAGTGGGGTCAGCATACAAGAACATAGGGGTGCAGCCGGTCCTTGATGCGGTAAATATGTATCTTCCCTCTCCAACAGAAGTTGAGACCAGGGCGCTTGATTTGGATAGGGATGAAGCGGAGGTTTTCCTCAAGCCGGACCCAGGCTTACCCGTAGTGGCTTTGGCCTTTAAGCTGGAGGTTACCCCTTATGGACAATTAACTTATCTACGAATCTACCAAGGTTCCATCGGAAAAGGGGATGAGCTTATAATTACCCGGAACAGAAAGAAGATTCGTGTCGGAAGGATAGTGAGAATGCATGCCGATGAGATGGAGGATATTGAAAGAGGCTATGCAGGGGACATTGTTGCCTTATTTGGTGTGGAGTGTATAACGGGTGATACATTCACCGATGGCTCTGTTAATTACAGTATGTCTTCCATGCATGTGCCAGAGCCGGTAATTTCGCTGACCGTAAAGGCAAAGGACAACAAGTCTCAGGAAAACTTAGCAAAGGCCCTGGGCAGATTTTCAAGAGAGGACCCCACATTCAGGACATACGTAGACCCTGAAACCGGCGAAACAATAATATCCGGGATGGGGGAGCTACATCTGGACGTATATGTGGAGAGGATGCGGAGAGAGTACAAAGCCGACGTGGAGACAGGTATCCCGGAGGTTAGCTATAGAGAGGCCATAACACAAAGGGCCGAATTCAATTATACGCACAAGAAACAGACGGGAGGAGCTGGACAGTACGGGCGTGTCGCAGGATACATGGAGCCGTCTAAGGGTGAGAGCTATGAGTTTGTAAATGCTATTAAGGGAGGGGTAATTCCTTCCGAGTTTATCCCCGCAGTGGACAAAGGGTTTCTGTCATGCCTGGAAAAGGGCCCCTTGCTTGGTTATCCCGTGCTGGGGATAAAGGTGGTAGTCAATGATGGCCAGTACCATCCTGTTGATTCTTCTGAGCTTGCATTTCGGCAGGCGGCGGTAGGCGCTTTCAAGCAGGCATATATGAAGGCAAAACCGATAATTCTAGAGCCCATAATGAAGGTGAGCGTGGAGTGTCCCTCAGAGTATCAGGGCAATGTCATGGGCTCTATAAATCAGCGGCGGGGAATAATCCTCAGTTCCACAGAAGACGGTACCTTTACTACAATAGAGGCAGAGGTACCCCTGGCAGAGATGTTTGGATATGCAACTGTGCTTAGGTCTCTCACACAAGGTAAGGCGGAATTCACCATGGAGTTTTCCAGGTATGGAAAGGCACCGGAATCTGTGGTCGAAGAGATCAAGAAAGCGAAAACCACGTCCCGACGAGGGGGGAAGTAGTCATGAAAAGTTTTATGAAAGTCAGTCCACTGAGGCTCTTGGATATGTCGGTGGAAAAGAAGCTGGGCCCGGGCAACTTGGGTGTGCTGATAGCTAGGGCAGGGGTGGGAAAAACCGCTTGTCTGGTTCACATTGCATTTGACAGGATCTTTAGTGGTGAATCCCTTGTTCACGTGTCAGTGGAGGAGACACCTGACAAGGTAGCATCTTACTATAATGTGATTTTTTATGATATGATAAAAATTTTGGAGCTGGAAAACGAAGAGGACCTGCGCTTAATGGTTGAGCGAAATCGCATGATTCTTTCCTACGTGAAAGGAAGCTTCAGCGTAGACAGATTGAGGCGAAGCCTGGGCAACCTAAAACAGAACCTTTCTTTTGCGCCGCAAACCATAATTATTGACGGGCTGGATTTTGAGGTCACACCCAGAGAGTTTTTCGAGGAGCTCAAAGGTCTTTCGAAGGAGTTCAGTACTGAAACGTGGCTTTCTGCGCTTTCCCACAGGCACAAGCTGACTAAGAATGAAGAAGGCATCCCCTATCCTTGCAGTGAAATTGACGATCTCTTCGAGGTTATAATTCATATGGACCCTACAACAGAGGGCGTGTATTTGAAGCTGTTAAAGGATCATGGCCACACTTTGGGGCAGCACGTTAGTGTAAGATTAGACCCTAACACATTTTTGGTGGTATCCTAGCAGGAAATTGGATTTGAAGCCCTTCATCATGGGTGTAAGTCTCACTATTTTATGAAGGCTCTTCCAGGAAAGGAATAAACGGGATCAGCAACATCCCCGGGACAGACGCGCAGAAGCTGATGCCAAAAAATGTTCCATAGCCAAGCCACTGGGCCAGGAAACCGCTTGCTACCCCCGCTAAGACCCCACTGATGTTCATGAGCCCAGACCCAATCGCAAAATGGGCAGCCTTGAATTCATCAATGCACGTTCGCATGAGATAAGTGACAAGAATCGATGTGCCAAGACCTCCAGCGAACTGGTCAAAGGCGTGGACACAGGCAACAAGGATGATGTTTTGGGCGCCTAACGGGGTAGGTACTAAAGCGCCTGTGTTTATGGCCACAAAATGCTGAAAATGGAAAGCCAAGGCCATGTAAATAAGATTGGTGAAGTTCTGGGCGATAAGAAAAGGCCAGATGGTTTTTTTCATGCTGTAACGGGCAATGAGCCATCCTCCTACCATAGCACCTACTATGGAAAACGGTAAACCGACTCCGCCCGAGATCCATCCATAATGTACCTTTATGCCGAGATCCACGATGAAAGGAGAAACCATTGAGGCAAGCATTGATTCGCCGGTTCGCATCAATATGATAAAAGTAAGGGCAGTGCCCATTCTCTCCCTGTCCATGAAGGCAATAAAGGCGCGGGCGTAAAAGGATGTCTTGTCACCAAGCATTAGCGCCTTGATCTTGTTTTTGAAAATTCCTAAGCTCACAAGTCCCAATAACAGGCCAATGGCCACCCAGTCTGAAAAGGCTATCTTGCCGAGGATCGGCAAGAAAGCGACCAGGCGAGCGTTCCACAGAGGCATGAATAGCTTTTGAAAGATCAATATGCAGCTTGCTAATATGCCGATACCTATCAAGAGTCTCAGGGTAACTAATCGTGCGAGTAGCTCGACGTAAGGTTTTCTATGTGTTTCCACGGACGGTAAGAAAATGAGGTGGTAAAGAAATAAGACGGCAAGCATGGCGGCAGAGCAGGTGTAGGCTGTGGTCCAGGACAGGGTTGTTCCCAGGGTTACCACGATGCCCGTGCCGGTCATCATGGCAATGCGATAGGCCATCACTCTGTAGCCCACAAACTTTGCCTGGCCCTTGTCGTCCAGTGCCTCCATGTAGTAACCGTCAATGGCCATATCATGAGTAGCGGCAACGATCGAGCCAATGAGCAATACGAGGGCTATGGCCTTTATTCCCCAGGAGGTGGCTGCAAGGATTGATATCAGCCCTATAAGCAGGAAAAGTGTGCCCTGGGCCAGCAACATCCAAGTTCTTTTGGTGGCATATTCATCAATATATGGTCCCCAAAGAAATTTCAGGACCCATGGAATTCCGTAAAGAGAGGTCAGGCCTATGGCCCGCAGGCTCATGCCCGTATCCCGGAAGAATACTGAGGAAATGATTCGGATTATAGTATAGGGGAAGCCTTCGGCAAAATATGTGGTAAAGGCCCACACGTAGGGAGTCTTAAGTTTGTTGAGCTTTTCCCCAGATTTCATTGCCAGATCCTTGTCCTAGATTCTGTTGAGAGACAGCAGTACAAACCTGTTCCCCCGGTTAACGGTGGTATGGTCTTGTTAAGTGGGCCATCCGGTCTAGAATGATTTCTTGCTTCTCGACTAATACATTTTTTTCAATCACTTATCAATGGCACAGACGCAGACCATACTTTTTGTCGTTCCACTAGGCAACGGGAGTTGCAGTTATCGTGCCTTATTTGATTTGGCCGGTGTATTTTGCTATGGTACAAATTAATAAACGATAAGGTTAGAAAAGGTGAAAGGAAAGCTGGGCGCCATCCGGGGGATTGGAATATCATGAAAATCGGCAGAAATGACCCGTGCCCTTGCGGGAGTGGGCTGAAGTACAAGAAGTGCTGCATGAGAAAAGAGGAAAAGAGGGAACGCGAGCTCGAGGAGGTGTACTTCAAGAAGTACGGTATAAGGCTTAAGCATCAAAAGGACATTGAGGGAATCAAGAGGGCAGGGGTCATCGCATTGAAAACGCTTGACCTGGTTGAGTCAAACCTGCGCCCGGGAATGACCACGGAAGAAATAGATCGCTTAGTGCACGATTTCACTGTAAAGAATGGGGCAATTCCGGCGCCGCTCAATTACAAGGGATTTCCGAAAAGCGTGTGCGTCTCTGTGAATGAAGTTATTTGTCATGGTATTCCTGGTCAAAGAGTGTTGCGAGAAGGCGATATTGTGAACGTAGATGTAACCCCCATTCTTAATGGTTACTACGCTGATACCAGTAAGACCTTTTTTGTGGGGGAGCCGAGTAAGGAGGCCCGGAAGGTCGTGGCGGTTGCCAAGGAATGTCTCAAGAGAGGGATGGCTCAGGTAAGACCGGGCAACACTATTGGTGACATCGGGTGGGCAATACAAACCTATGCCGAATTGCAAGGGTGTTCTGTAGTGAGGGAATTTGTCGGCCATGGTGTGGGATTCAAGTTTCATGAGCCCCCACAAGTGCCACATTACGGGAAAAGGGGTGAGGGCATAGTCTTGATTCCCGGCATGGTTTTCACCATAGAACCCATGATTAATTTGGGCAAGAGACACCTCAAGATCTTGGACGACCATTGGACTGCAGTAACCGCAGATGGTTCCCTTTCTGCACAGTTTGAGCAAACCATTCTCGTGACAGCCGACGGGTATGAAAGTTTAACCCCCTATGACCTCTGATGAGTATCCAGTTACACTTTTACGTACAAGAGCCGAGGAGCTTGGATTTATTGCAATAGGTTTCACCTTGCCGTGTCGTCCCCCCTTTTTTGATTCATTTCTATCTTGGATCTCGCAAAAAAAATATGGGCAGATGAGCTGGATAGCGCGGCATGTTGCCTTGAGAGAAAACCCAGAGAGGCTCCTACCGGGATGCAAGACCGTGCTTACGCTTGCTTATCCATATTCGGCCGATATTCCTACCACTGCCGAAGGCCTCAGGGCAGCAAGATATACCGAAGGGCTCAATGAAGACTATCACCTAAGGCTGAAGAGACTAGGCAGGGAGATTGAAAATCTCATTTCACATTTATTTCCTGGCAGTAAAAGCAGGATCTGCGTGGACTCTGCACCCCTTATGGAAAGAAGTTTGGCCTTTGCCTCGGGTCTGGGCTTCTTTGGCAAGAACAATATGGTTATAATCCCTGGATATGGGTCATATTTTTACCTAGCCGAGATTCTTACAACTGCCTTTATCCCCCATCAAAAACCCAAACCTCTGGAAAGCCAGTGTGGCACCTGCACCAGATGTTTAGATGCCTGCCCTACGAGGGCTCTGGAGAGGCCATACCGGCACAACCCGGGCAACTGTCTTTCCTATCTAACCGTTGAATATAAGGGCCCCTTGAGACAGGACACGGGAAAGCTCATGGGAGGGTGTTTTTTTGGCTGTGACATCTGCCAGGAGGTCTGCCCTTTTAACAAAAGGAAAGGTATGACATCCACGAGCCTGCCTTCTGCAAAAGAGATCTTGGATATGGACGAACCGGGTTTTCGAAGGACTTTTGGCAAGACAGCCTTTGCTCGAGCGGGGTTGATCAAAATAAAGCAAGATATACGTGCGGCCCTACTAAAATAGGAGGAATTCAGCCCTTTGAGCCCTGGCAGCACATGTACCCATCTGGTATGCCGCCTCCATGGCACTCGGGACCTTGAAAATATCAGATTTCTTTTCCAGTCCCCTCACCAGCACCTCCCCTCCATAATCCATATCAAGGGCATCAAAGAAGTATTTGGCCACCAGCTTAGTACAATCAAAGAGCCTTTTTCCCTTGGTTGCGCCTGTAGCTATCAAGTAACCCATGCCACTATCATAAGTTCTAAGCTGTTCTTTTGTCTTGGTAAGCCGCCGCTTTGCCCAATGGGCCTGGGCGCGATCAATTATGGCCTTTATCTGTGCAGGAGGGCTGTAGAAAAAAACAGGGGCTGACATGATGATAGCCTGGGCTTGATCAAACAGCGGGTAGATATTCACCATCTCATCCTTTTGGACACATATCCCAGTAAGGTTACACCCACCGCATTCCAAGCACCCCGCGACCTTCACGCGCCTTGCGTAGATCTTTTTTATAATCGCACCGTGGGCCTTGCTTCCTTCTAAGGCCCTGTCCAATAACTGGTCTGTATTACCGCCTTTACGGGGGCTACCATAAAGGCCTAATACCACCATCTGAGCGCTCCTTGAAAGGTGTTAAAGAAGTTAGATCCCAGTGAAGTAAGATGGAAAACCTTTATACGGGGTACACCAAGGTGCTGTCAAGGCGTTAGAGTTTGATTTTTTGAAAGGACCATGCATTTTTAGCTTGTAATTTCAATTGGTTTGGGGTAAATTTGCCAAAAAAGCCAGTTGGTAAAACGCTACGACAGCAAATGTAACCAAAATTTCTTGCTTTTGCCCGCGTTGAGCCATGGAGCACGTACTGCTTTTAAACATTACATACGAGCCTTTAAGGATTATCAATTGGAAAAAGGCCATCACCCTCCTACTCCTGGGCAAGGTGGAGGTGCTGGAGGAATACGGCCGAGAGATTCGTTCGGTTAGCTTTACCATAAAGCTTCCGTCAGTGGTGCGGCTGCTCAGGCTGGTAAAGCGGCCCAAGAGCCCGGTGAAGTTTTCAAGGCAGAATATTTATGCGCGAGATAAATATAGATGTCAGTACTGCGGGCAAAAGTTTTCTTCTGAAGAGCTTACTTATGATCACGTGATTCCGCGGTCCCGTGGAGGCAAGACCGAGTGGGAGAATATCGTAACTTGTTGTGTTGATTGCAACCGCCGTAAAGGGGGGAGAACTCCCTCTGAGGCAGGTATGAGATTGATTAAGAAACCCGAGAAGCCCACTTGGGTGCCCGCGCTGAGGATAACCATTGGATTCAGAGAGGTTCCTCAGTCGTGGAGAGATTACCTGTACTGGAACGTAGAATTGCTTGAGTAAGCGGGAGGTCCACGATGGATCTCCCGAGCCTTGAACAAAGCAATATTGTCTCCCCTTCGGCAGTCAGCCGTCGCGTATCTTGCTTGCCGCTACCTCGAGTTATTTGATAGCAGCAGCTATTTTTTTGGCCGTGTCCTCAATAGCGGCCATGTCACCGGGTTTCAGTTCCCATGTTGTAATGGGAAGTTCTGGCGCCCCTCGGTGACGCGGAACAAGATGAAAGTGATAATGCATTACAACCTGGTTTGCCCCTTTGCCGTTTAATTGAAGGCACGCAATTCCTGTTGGCTTTAGGGCTTCCTTGATACCTATGGCTATCTTCTTGGCAGCCAAATGGATGGCGGTTAGATCTTCCTCTGGAATTTCAAATAGATTTTCCGCGTGCCTCTTTGGGATAATAAGGGTGTGACCTAGGGCAATTGGATTGATATCCTCGAAGGCTAATACCTTGTCGTTTTCATAGACCTTAAAGGAAGGGATTTCCCCCTTCACGATCTTGCAAAAGATACACTCTTCCATTGGCTGTTCCCTCCTTGGTCACTGTTTGAGTTTTTCAATTATGGATTCTATTTTTTCCCTCTTTTCCGCAGGGGGATTTTCAAGCCGCTTGATATTCATTCCTCGCATGACATCATAGGTACCGTCTTCAAACAACACTGGTATTTGGATAACATAGTCCGGATGTTGGCAGCATCCAGGGGCAAAATATCTTCCAGGTTTTTGTCCCTGCTTGAGAACCTTTGTCGCGGCCGTGTAAAGGGTTTCGCCTAACACGATCCCCACAAGGCCGGTAAAAAGCGACACGTATTGTCCTGGTTCAAACGCCCTCTTTCTTTGGCTCATATCTTCGGACTCCTTGTGTGGCTTCCAATGCGAGTATGGTAAAAGATAGATGCCCTGTCAATAGAGTCCAATAATCAAATTCTAGGTTTTTTCTGCCACTGACTTTTCGCGTAATCGCTCAGGCAGCTCGGCCCCGAAATTTTGCAGGTTTGCCAAGCGAGGGTCCGAGAGCATGTCAAGCAGTCGATTCAGTGTGGCAATCGCAGGAGGAATGTACTGAGCAAACTGCGCTTTCCTTTTCACCTTGGTGAGATATCCAAAGGCTCCCAAAACCTGCAAATTTCTTTGAACAGCAATGTACAGGTAGTATTGCCTGAGGTCCTCAGCAAGGGCCTTTTCTATTTTTTCAAGGGCCTTGGCATATCGCTCGAA
>QMLZ01000087.1 GCA_003646995.1 Deltaproteobacteria bacterium
AGTTCCCCGACCCCATCCAGCCAGAAAAACCAAAAAGAAACAATGGCCAGCGCAAACACATACCGTGCCTTTCGCCTGCATATCTGTGTCCACATATCTACGACCTTGCCATCTCAAAAAAGCGTCCCACAGCGATTAGACTGCCGATCGCCCCCACTATACCGCTCAACACCACGAAAGCCACCACGTAATTCCAGGGCATAAACTGCAGCTTCATCACCGCCAAGCTCAAAAAGATCGTTTTTTTTGCACAGAAAAACAAGAACCCAATATACAACACCCCGATTGCCGCTCCAGCGCTTAGCAGGCCCTGAATCATCCCTTCCACAACGAACGGCCCCTTCACAAACCAGTCTGTTGCTCCAACCAGTTTAAGAATTTCAATCTCATCTTTGCGTGAATAAATTGTCAATTTTATGGTATTGGCAACGATAAAAAGCGCTCCAAGCCCTAGTAATCCCCCCACCACAAACCCCAAGACCTTAATCATGTCTAAAGTGTTCCTGAGCCTTTCAACCCATGCCCGGCTGTACTGGACCTCCTCCACACCCTCGAGGCCTTGGAATTCACCTGCAAGTTTTTTCAGAGTTTCCAGCCGCCGCTCCGGCACGGAAATCTCCAGCTCAAAAGAGGCAGGAAGCGGATTACTGCTCAGGCCGGACAAGAGCTTTGACTGCTCTCCCAAGGCGTCTTTCAGCTCTTGAAGGGCCTTGTCTTTTGATATGTACCTGTAATCCTTGACTGCGGGGCAGTCCTTTATAACCTGCTCGATCCTTTCCAGGCCGGATCGAGTTATCCCATCATGGAGATATATTGACATACTGGCAGATCCACCCCAGTCCTGGACCCATCCATATATATTCACATAAAAAAGCACAAAGGCCCCCAAAATGAGGATCGAAATGGCCATCGTGCTCATCCCGATGAGATGTACCAACCGGTTGTTTTTTATGTTAGCAAGGGCTTGTCTGAAGAAGTACGCAAGTTGCCTCACTGTTATGCTTCCCCCACAATTTGGCCGCGGTGCAGGAGGATCTTCCTTTGAACCGTAGCGTCAAGAAGTTCCTTGCTGTGAGTCGCTATTACAACTGTAGTCCCTTTCATGTGGATGGTTCTAAACAGAAGCATTATGTCCTTGGTGAGATCGGAATCCAGATTCCCCGTAGGTTCGTCGGCCAGCAACAGCATGGGGTTTTTAACGATTGCCCGCGCGATGGCAACCCTTTGTTGCTCTCCGCCTGAAAGCTGCAGAGGAAAAAGGGTTTCCTTTTTCTCCAGGCCCAGGGACCGCAATGTTTGGTGTGTTTTTTTTCTCACAAACGACGGCCGTTCTCCCATCACCTCCAAGGCAATGGCAACGTTTTCAAACACTGTCTTATCTGGCAATAGCTTGAAATCCTGGAAAACGAATCCAATCTTCCTCCTCAGCAAGTCCAGCCTCTTACGGCTGATCCTCCCCAAGTTTATCCCGTCGATCAGGATGTGTCCGCTCGTAGGCCTATCAGCCCCGAAGATCAACCTCAGCAAGGTTGTTTTTCCTGCTCCGCTCGGGCCGGTGATAAAAGCAAATTCCCCCTTTCTTATGTGCAAATTTATATCTCTGAGTGCTACATTCCCCCCAAAAACCTTTCTAACATGGAACATTCGAATCATGGAATAGTGACCCCGGAACGGGTAGCCGCGATTACCCTGATCCTCTGTTTTTTTCAACCTTCAGGCTTTTCATGCCCGAGAAGAACCATTCGCTTCCTGGCAGCGTCCTCTTTTTGTCTTTCCCAAGCGATCCACTTACTTCTGAGTTCTTCGAGCTCCAGTTCAATCGCCTCAATCTGAGCTGCCTCTGCCTTTGGCCCCAGGGACTTGAGCTGCCTGAGCAAGGCCTTTTTCTCCCTTACTACCGCTTTAATTTTCCTAAGCTCTGCTAGTGCCCTTTGCTCCTCATCAGTGGGAATCTGAATCTTTCCCGGACAGGAATGAATTGGCAGCCCTACTTTGTCATCGCTATTCTTCATTACCCCCCTTAGGCTTGAAATCCCAACGTGTAGACCTTTAAAGTCGGTTTAATGCGCCACCTTACCATTTAAGGGGGCCTTTTTCCAGGGTGAAGTTCGTAAACTATCGGCTTGACCCCCAGACTGTGCCCTAATATTATAAATCGCTCAAGGTATCTTCTTTGGGTACTGAGCTGCAACCTCCTTTTGACCAGATAGGCCATGCTTGGACTATCTCACTTTGCTTGTGAACCAAAAAGGGAGAAGGATCAATGAAAATATTCGACGGCCTTGAGGCTTTCCTGTGGACAGACCCTGCAACCAACAACTGTAATACCTATCTTATAACAGGGGAGAAAAATATCCTGATAGACCCTGGGCACTATCACCTCTTCGGTCATGTGCTCGACAACCTGTCTTTGCACTCTCTATCCTTGGCAGACATTGACCTGGTCATCATAACCCACGGCCACCCGGACCACATCGAGGCGCTTAAGCGATTTGAAGGCTCATCGGTCCTGGTCGCAATCGGTGAGCGGGAATTTGACTTTATTAAACAAGTAGCCCCCCACTACGGTGAAGCCTTGGGTATGCCTAATTTTGAACCCCAAATCCTCCTTCGCGATGGAGACTTAGAATTAGATGGAATTAATCTTGAAGTTATAACATCGCCCGGTCACTCCCCGGGATCTATCTGTCTTTTTTGGAGGGAAAAAAAGGCCCTATTCACTGGAGACGTGGTCTTTAACGGAGGTATTGGAAGAACCGATCTTCCAGGAGGAAGCGGCGAAGAGCTCAAGTCCAGCATCCGAAGATTATCCCAGCTGGACATTGAATACCTGTTGCCAGGGCACGGAGAAATATTAGTGGGTTCCCATCATATAAGGGCCAACTTCCAAGAAATCGAAAGTTTTTGGTTTGGGTATATATGAGCTAGGCGTTGGGCGTTAGGCATGGGGCATTAGGCCAAAGGCCCAAGATAAAAGGAACAAGGACACAGAAGCCAAGATACAGGCGAAAGGCTAAAGGCCAAAGGTCAAAGGTTTTCCTTTGTCCTTGATCCCCGCCCGAAAGGGCGGGATATTCTGGCTCCTAACTTATGACTTCTTGTTAACTCAAGCTCACTCATAACTTTAGCTCACTCATAACTCATAACTTTAACTTGCTATGACACCAAAAAAAAGACACACAAGACCAAGCATTGATTTCGACCTCAGGCAGCTTGAAATCTTCTGTAAAGTGGTGGAACTCAAGAGCTTCTCCCGGGCCGCAGAGGCCGTGTACCTGGCCCAGGCATCTGTGAGCGAAAGGATCGCAACCCTCGAAGCCATGGTTGGCGCTAAATTGCTCGACCGTCTGGGACGTACCGTGGTTCCGACCGCAGCAGGGGAAATGCTTTACAAGCATGCCCTGTCCTTGCTGGAACTCAAGAGAAAGGTCTGCCTTGAGATGGAAGACTTCCTGGGGATAAAAAGAGGAGAAATTAGGGTGGGAGGCAGTACTATTCCGGGCGAGTATATCCTCCCCCGCATCATAGGGAAGTTCCACCGCGAGTTTCCAGGGATATCGGTAACCTTGATTGTTGGAGACACCCAACTCATAGAATCGAAGGTAACAGAGGGGCGGCTGGAATTGGGAGTCATAGGATCCCGTAGCTCTAACCCCAGTATTCATCAGCAGGAGCTATGGGAAGACGAGCTGGTTGTGGCGGTTCCCACTTCTCATCCCTGGGCCAAAAAGAAGTTGGTAAGCATTGAAGACCTTGTCAAGGAGCCCTTCATTGTTCGAGAGCAGGGATCAGGAACCCTTAAGATGTTCCAAGACCACTTGAGTGGGCTTGGATTCACAGGCATTGAAGGATTTAAGGTAGTGGCCTCTCTTGGGTCTTCCACCGCGGTTAAGGAGGGCATAAAATCAGGGCTTGGTGTTTCGGTTTTGTCAGAGCGGGCCGTCGAAACTGAGGTAAAGGCTGGAATTCTAAAGCCTGTCAAAATAAAGGGATTGCCCATGAAGCGAAAGTTCTATCTCATCCAGGACAAAAGAAGGGAGGCCTCTCCCCTGTGCAGGACAATGGTGGATTTTTTAATAAAGGGGATTTAGAGGAATCAGATGATGGAAACAGGAGATATAGTAGACTATAGGGGCGACTGCTGAAAGGCCTATTTGGACGTAGGTTTATGTCTCAGGATATTGCACCCCGGTGAGTCCTTTGCATTTATCATAGAGCTTGAGAAGCTTGAGAAAATAAAGAAGGTGATCCAGCATAACCAAGGAGAAATAGTCGCTCAAGAAGATCTGCCCAATGCTGTCAAGCTGACAGTAAAAAAGGTTTAGAGACCGCCTTCTTTTACGAACTTCCTTGCCTCTTTTTCCAGCCACGTGAGCCACGACCTGACCGTAGCTAGCTTCAGGGAATACACTAATAGATGGTATTGATCCTTTTCCCTTCTTCTAAGGGACATCAAGGTCGCCCTGCGCTCTCGCAGCACCCGAGCCTGTTCTTCCACCAATTTCTCCCCCCAAGGAAAATCATGCGTCTTGATAAAATATAGTTTTGCGAGAAACTCCACGCGCAAGTCCCTCACATGCTCTGATGGCCTTCTGGTCCATTCTTTAAACCTCTCTTCACCCTTCTTGGTAATGGAAAAGATTCGCTTCGAAGGTCTTGTCTCCTGATGTTTTACCCAGCTTTTCACAAGCCCGTCTTTTTCGAGCCGCTTCAGCACTGTATATAACTGGCTGGTGCCCACGTACCAGCTGCGCCCCAGGGACTGCTCCAGAAAGCTAATTATCTCGTATCCATGCCTGGGCCCTGAAAACAGCGCCCCGAGAAGAACATATTCTGTTGCTGCACGGGTTTTCATAGGCTAGCTATCAGTTGTCAGCTTTCAGCAATCAGCTTTCATTTTGCTTTTCACCTTTTTCCTTTAACCTTGCTCCTTTACACACCGACTAGGTTTCTGGCTGCCATCTCCTTTGCTTTCTATTTGCCAAACGGACATATGGGATAATGGCACTTTTCACAGTTCAGGCAAAGACCGCCGTGGGCCATCTCCGCCAAGGTCCTTCGCGTTATTTTCTCCCCTGCCAGCACCCTAGGTAGCATAAGGTCGAATATAGTGGCCTTGTAATAAAGAACACATGCTGGCAATCCTAGAACAGGGATCCCCTTCACTCTCGCGTAAAGGAACATCGCCCCGGGCAGAACAGGACTCCCATAGACTAGGTCTGTAGCGCCAGCCTCGCTAATACCCACCCTACTAACGTCATCCGGGTCAACACTCATACCTCCGGCCACGAGAATGAGCTCCATGCCTTTTTCAGCATAGTTAATTATTGCATCCCTTATAATGTCCTTTTCATCAGGGCAGAATGTGATTTCCTCCAAGGGGCAGTCAAATTCTCCAAGCTTTTTTCTTAGGATGGGCGCGAACTTGTCGTTTATCCGGCCGTAATATACCTCGTTACCTGTAATAACAGCACCGGTCCTCATTTTCGCGAACTTTTTGACTGAAAAAATTCCACCCGCCTCCTTCGCTACCCCAACGGCCTGAAGCAGAGACTCTTCCCGTATCACCAAAGGGATAGCCCTGGTGCCTGCCACGGCATCTCCCTCGCGCACAACGTCATTGTTATGCCTTGCAGAGCACGTCACATCAGGCACCATATTGAATTCCGTTAAGGCCTCCACATTGACCTTTAAGAGCCCTGCAACAGAGGCTCTCAAGGTTATCTTTCCCTCGGCCGGCTTTCCGTTATGCTCAACATTAGTTCCGCACAGGGCGTCTGCCAACATCAGTGCCGCGTCATCCTCGTGATATTCTCCTTCAGAGATATGCAGGACAAACAAATGCTCCTTGCCCAGTCGCCTCAGGTGAGGCAAGTCCTCTTCCCTTACGATATGGCCCTTCTTAAAGGCTGGTCCCTTGAACTGGCCGGGCCTGATTTCCGTAATATCATGAGCAAGGACTTTTCCTACTGCTTGCTCAAGGGGAATGATTTCCGCCATTGACGGGAACTTGCTCCTTAGGGTGGCTTCGCTTCTCATCTGGGTTTCTCTCCCTCTTCCTTTTGAATATTGCAAATTGGAATAATTGATAGCAGAATAGCTATCCATAGTCAAAAAAATTCCGCATCCTATCTAGAATGCGGAACATTAGCTTTGAGTTAAACTGTTACAGGCTCTAGCCCTCCACGCGCTCCAGAAACTCAACCCCTCTGGTCTCACCCAGTTCAGCAGCTCTCTCCCAGTCCCGCCTTGCCATTTCCTTGTCACCAGTCTTCCACAACAAAAAGCCCCTTATCACAAGGGACTTGGCATCCTCTAGACCAAGGGCAAGGGCCCTATTGTAATCCTCTAGAGCCTCTTGCAATAGCCCTTCTCTCGCGTGCGCCAGCCCCCTATTATGGTAAAACAGCGGTATGTCTGGGTTCAGCCCAATCGCCTTCGAATAGCTTTCGACCGCCTCCCTGTAGCGACCCATCTTCAGGAGGCAGTTTCCAGTATTGTAATGAAGCCAAGGGTCATCTTGCAGCCCTTGTGCTGCCTTCAAGTAGTCGCTGTGGGCTTCTTCATATCGCCCCATCTTACCAAGGGTGGTCCCCCTCAGGAAATAGGCGTTCATATCTTCGGGCCTGAGATTAACGAGCCTGTCAAAGTCCTCAAGTGCGCGCTCATAGTCGCCCACGTATCGCAGGTAAGTAACCCCTCTGTTCCGGTAGGCATCAGCATAACTTTCCTCAAGTTCCAGGGCTCTACTGTAATCTTCAATGCCCTCCTCGATTTGCCCCATCTTTACCTTGCTGCTCGCCCTGTTATGATAGGCAACCGCGCTGAATGGATCAAGCTCGATGGCCCTATTGTAATCGGCAACTGCTTTTTCATAGTCCCCCAAATAAAAGTGGGCCGCCCCCCGGTACAAGAGCGCCTCCACTTCCTGCTTGTGCTGCTCTATCAACGAGGTGTAGATCTCTATGGCTCCATGGTAGTCCCTCAGGGAAAACAGTTCTTTGGCCTTTTTGAAGGATTCCTTGATCTCTTCATGCTCTTCGGCTGGCTCTTCCCCGGCCCCTTCTCCTATTACAGCCTTAATCTTTGCCAGTTTTACTTCCTGCTCAAGTCTCTGAACCTCTTTCAACGCCTCTTCGGCCTGCAATCTCGCCTTGTTCAATTGCTCAATCTTGTCGTCGAGTTCTTGAACCAGATTCACGGCCTTGGAAATTTCCTCGGGATCTGCCACGAGGCGAGCCTTGAGATAGTATGTTCGGCCTTCGAGTTTTTCTTCAAGGATCTCCCTTGTCATAAGTTCCTTTGCCACACTGAACAGATCATTCTCATCCAGGTTCTTTGAGCCGGTGGGAGCCTCGATCTTTATAAACTGGGCCAATTCTTCCATGGCCAACTTGTCCACGTTTGATAAGGCCGCAGTACGATATGATTCGATCCCGGCATATCCAAGGTCGGGTATTCTGTGTTCCTTTTGAAATGTGAACGTTCCCGCTAAGGAAGATCTACCGGTGATGAGGTACAGGGCAACGTTTGCGAGAATCCTATGATAGTCACCACCATGACCGAACGTGGCCTCTGGGTTGGGTATGTGGTCAACCATCTGCTCACATCTCCTTGTCGTTCGGTAAAAAGACTTGCAAAAGGGTGTCTTGGCACTTCATTTGGCCCGGCCTTTCCTTCTCGTGCCTGGGTTGTCCCCGGCTACGGGTTTGCCTGTTAGGTTATCTGATCCTGCAGGGTGGAACCCGACCCCGTATTTCACCAGCAGATCAAGCATGGCCTCTTCGAGCACGTCATTAATCGGCCGCTCCAGGTCAATGGCCAATTTCTTGAACTCTTTTAGGAGATCGTTCCTGACTTGCGTTGAAAACATCTTCTTTTTCATGGCTTGATTTCATAACATACATAAAAAAAGATGTCAATATATTTTTTTTATCATTTTCTCTTGATTACTCGTTTATTTGCTATTTCTATTTATTTAAATTTCTTTTCTCATTGGAATTAAATAATTTGACATCTTGATATAAAGATAATTTGATAAAACATCCTATCACTGTCACCGAGTCAATGTTTAACCGTACTCTCCCATTGCAAATTCAGAGGAAAAAGCGGTAAGCTATATATATTTAAGGAGACGAATATGTGCCTTCTGGTCTTCGCATATAAATTCCACCGCGACTATCCCCTGGTGCTTGTAGCCAACCGCGATGAGTATTATGACAGGCCTACTGCGCCTGCCCGGTTCTGGGAGGACTTTCCCCATCTTCTGGCGGGAAAAGACCTAAAAGGTGGAGGTACGTGGCTCGGTGTCACCAGAAGCGGCCGTATTGCCGCTATAACAAACTATCGTGACCCAAGGAATCAAAAAACGGGAGCGCCTTCCCGGGGTATGCTTGTGAGGGATTTTTTGGTTGGAGGACAAACCCCTCTTGAATACCTTGAGTCTTTGGCGCAGAGAGCGGATCAATACAACGGGTTTAATCTGATTGTGGGAGACAAGGAAGGCCTTTACTGGTACTCTAACAGGGGCCCGGGGATAAGAGGCCTGGAACCTGGAATACACGGGCTCAGCAACCACCTCCTGGATACTCCCTGGCCCAAGGTCGTGAGAGCAAAGGAGGCGCTCTTGGATCTTCTTAGTGGTGACCGCTTCCCTGCCGATGAAGAGTTTTTCAAGCTTTTGTTAGACCAAACCAGACCCCGCGACTCGGAGCTCCCCGATACCGGAGTTGGTCTTGAATGGGAAAGAATACTTTCGCCCATTTTCATAACCAGCCCGGTGTACGGTACAAGGTCTTCCACCTTGGTATTCATGCATGCAAATGGAAAGGTACGGTTCGTAGAAAGGTCCCACGACAAAGAGGCACCCAATCCCAGGGTGAGAGAGTTCAGTTTCACTCTCGACCAAGGATTTATCTAGTCATCCTGGCCCTGAAATAATCACCGAAAATGAGTAGAATGCTTTTTTCATGAGGGGGTTGCTACACCCCTGTCCCTCAGCTTGCTCATGAAAAGATTTTCTATCTCCTCGAGCCTTTCCTTTGACTTTGCCTCAAATCTCAAGACCAGCACGGGCTGCGTGTTCGAGGCCCTGATGAGCCCCCATCCATCCCCAAACAGCACCCTGGCCCCATCAACATCGATCACCTTGTAATCCTTCTTGAACTCCTCTGCCAGCTCGGCCACCACCTGGAACTTCTTGTCCTCCGGACAATCAATCCTTATCTCCGGGGTGTTAACCATCTCCGGCACACCTTCGAGGAGATCCCCGACTGACTTGTCCGTATTGGACAAGATTTCCAACAACCTGGCTCCGGCATAAATGGCATCATCGTACCCAAAATACCTTTCAGCAAAGAACAGGTGACCGCTCATCTCGCCGGCCAGCAGCGCACCTTCCTCTTTCATCTTGTTCTTTATGAGGGAGTGACCGGTCTTCCACATTATGGGCTGGCCCCCGTTTTTTTCTATGTCATCATACAGCACCTGGGAGCACTTCACTTCGCCAATGATCTTCGCTCCTGGATACCGTTTAAGGAGATCGCGGGAAAAAATGATCATCAACTGGTCTCCCCAGATTATCCTTCCCTCGCTGTCAATAACCCCGATGCGGTCGGCATCCCCGTCAAAACCTATGCCTACGTCCGCACCTGTTTCCTTTACCTTGGAAGTCAACGCCTTAAGGTTTTCCGGTATTGTGGGATCTGGGTGGTGGTTTGGGAATCGGCCGTCAGGCTCGCCGAACAGTGACACCACCTCGAAACCCAACCCTTTGTAAAGGGGTTCTGCAACGGGCCCTGCCACCCCGTTTCCCGAATCAATTACCACTTTTCTCTTGTGTTCGCCCACCCGGATGGTTTTATTAACGTAATCAATGTACGGACTTACTACGTCGGCCTGCTCCATCCGTCCCTGGCCATCTGCAAAGGAACCGGATTCAGCGATCTTCCTTATCTCCTGGATCTCAGACCCATAAATACTGGCATGACCCAGGCACACCTTGAAACCATTGAACTCCGGGGGATTGTGACTCCCCGTAATCTGTACCCCTCCTTCTACATCCAGGTGGTGAAGGGAAAAATAGAGCAATGGCGTTGGCACCATGCCTATGTCAATAATTTCCATACCGGTACTCATCAAGCCATCAGCAAGTCCTTCAAACAGGGAAGGTGAACTTAGCCTGCAATCCCTCCCAAGAGAGATCCTTTTCACGCCTTTCTGATTATAATAGGTGCCCATGGCAAGGCCTAGTTGCCTGACGGTTTCCTCGTTCAATTCCTCCGGAACTATCCCCCTGATGTCATATTCTCGAAAGATGTGCGCTTTCATAGCAGATTCTCCTTTCCTGACTCCTTTAGTGCATCCACAATCTTCCTGATGTCTTGGGCGCGGTCCAGGTCCGCCACCAAGATGCTATCATCAGTGTCCACAATAAGGCAGCGCTCCA
>QMLZ01000088.1 GCA_003646995.1 Deltaproteobacteria bacterium
ATCAATAATGACTCTTTCCATTTCTTCTTGTAGTCTTTTACCTTTTAGGCCCTTTGCAGCCCCGGCAAACCGTAAGAATGTGGTTACGCGCAGGTCATGGTAAAGTGGCACGTTCTCCGGCAAGAACCCTATCTTCTCTCTTACTCTAAGGCTCTCTGTGCTGGTATCAAGGCCATCAATTCTTGCAACCCCACTGGTCGGAGGCATAAAACATGTGAGAATCCTGAGGATCGTTGTCTTGCCCGCACCATTTGGACCTAGCAGGCCGACGATTTCACCCCGCTGGATTTCAAATGATACGTCTTGTATTGCGGGTTTTAAGCCATAATTCTTTGTAAGAGATTCTGCAATGATCATGGAAAAATAGTTAATAGTTATGAGTGAGATAAAGTTATAAGTGATCTAGAGTTACGAACATCTATGTTTTTGTGGTTTGTTCTTACTTCTAACTTCTGACTCCTGATCCCTTAGATTGCAATCAACTCATACTCCCTTGAGCCCAATCCCATTTCCTGTGCATATTTGAGCTGTATTTCCCAGTTGATCTTAGGGTAAATGGCTCTAAACTTATCCTCCCCCGGAGCATGCCCTGTTGCCAGACACGAATCTTCCATTCCTCTGTGGCTGTTTACAAGATCCACAGATGCTTGATCTATTGCCACAGGATCTTTGGAGGCAAGAATGCCTATATCCTGAACTATGGGCGCGTCGCTGTGACCGTAACAGTCACAAGCAGGGGAAATGGCAGTTAGAAAATTGACAAAAAGCGACCTCTCTTGTTTGCCTTTTAACACCGCCATAGTGTATTCAACCATCTTCTTCTGAAAGGTCTCCACATCTTGACTCCATCGGATATCAATGGCCTTGTTTGGGCACACAAGTATGCACTCACCACAACCTATACAAAGGCCGTCATTTATCGTAGCCTTATTGTCAACGAGAGAAATGGCACTTTGTGAGCAATGCGCTACGCAGTCCCCGCACCCAACGCATTTTTTCCTTTTGACCTTGGGAGACATATCAGAGTGTTGCTCAAGTTTTCCCCGCCTCGCCGCACAACCCATTCCAACATTCTTGATCGTTCCCCCAAATCCTGCCAGTTCATGTCCTTTAAAATGCGCAACGCTTATGAGCGCATCTGCTTCGACAATATCCTTGCCGATGTAAGCCTTTTTGATATACTCACCGTCTATTTTTACCTCGGCATAGGAAGCTCCCCTGAGGCCGTCTGCGATAATCAAGGGGGCCTGAACAACCGAATACGCAAAGCCATTTTCGATAGCGGTAATGATATGAGAAACACTGTCGCCCCTTGTTCCGGCATAGAGAGTATTGCTGTCAGTCAAAAACGCCTCAGCTCCTAACTTCTTTACTTTCTCCACTACTTTCCTGATAAAAATGGGACGGATGTAACTTGTATTTCCCTTTTCCCCGAAATGGAGTTTTATGGCCACGAGCCCCCTTTTTGGAATGGTTTTCTCTATACCGGCCCTGTCAAGCAATCGGCTCAGTTTGGCCAGCAAGCTTTCCTTTACCGTTGTCCTCAAGTCACTGAAATATACCAGCCCCTTGGTCATGGTGTTTTCCTCCGCGGGTGAGCCATAGATGTGCTCCAAGTGTCCCAAGAGATTAAAGATTATTTGATAAGGTGTCAATGAGTATTGGCACTTGCCCCTATTTTTCCATTGACAATAGAAAAGGCCTTGCATTAATAAGATTGGTTCGCTGGAAATATTGAAGTATGCCCGGAAGCTACAGCTGAGGACAAAAAAATGGTAAAAAGCCAATTGACATTTCCAAATAATCGCAGAAAGGGATTATTATTGAGGCTTTGTGGACTACTCCCTTGTCTGGTCATTTCGGCCTTTGTATGCCTCGGGCTTGGTGTTCAGGACAGCGCTTGGGCCGAGGGACCTAAGAAAATCTTAAGCATCGAGGCTTACGACATGCTTAACACGGTCCCGGACACCTATCTCATAGACATACGAACAAGGGCTGAGTACCAGTTTGTAGGGCATCCTATTGGTGCATACCTTTTTCCTTACATGTTCTATACCAATACCCTAGGCAGACAAGGAGAACACCTTGCCTATCTGGCCAATGTGAAAAACAAGGATTTTGTGAAGGAGATCAGCAAGGTCTTCAAAAAAACGGACAACCTCCTAATTATAGGGCGGGACGGCACACGAAGCGCCTTAGCTGCTAAAGAACTGCTGGATGCAGGGTTCAAACACGTGTTTGACGTGGAAGATGGGTTTGAGGGACCATTATTTCCTACCTTCAAGGATCAAAACAAAAATAAATTTTATCGCCAATTGGCCAAAAGAAACAAGATTTACGGATACAACCACAGGAGACACTATGGATGGCAATGGTGGGGTCTGCCATGGACATATGATCTGGATCCAAAATACCTTTACCCACCTGATCTGGCACCTAAGCCCAAAAAAAAGTGAGGAGGCCTTTGATGATGGAGACCCAAGAATTGGCACAGCTTCTTAATCAAGTGGAGCAAAAGGGAATAAGCTGGGAGAAACTTGAAGAAGAACTCAAGATATCTAGGGAATTATTAAATCTTTACTCAAAGTCCGGACCAGTACCACCGCGGATCATTAATAATCTGAAAAAATTTATTGAGGAAAATTAAGACGTTGGGAACCCTGTCTCTGCCTTAGAAGCCGGGGTTATTGACAAGGGGTCCGACAGCCATTAATTTGTAGCTTGAAATTCAGCTAAGGACCAGGAAAGGAGTTTTGCCATGGGCGAGTTAGTCAAGGTAACGGACGAAAACTTTGAAGAAGAAATTCTTAAATCAGATATGCCGGCTTTGGTCGACTTCTGGGCCGAATGGTGTGGACCATGCAAGATGGTAAGTCCCATAGTAGAAGAATTAGCCAAAGAATATGACGGGAAAGTTAAAGTCGGAGAGATGAATGTAGATGAAAACCGTCAAACCCCGGCGAAATATGGAATCAGAGCCATTCCCACACTGATACTTTTCAAAGGCGGAGAAGTGGCTCAGGTAATAGTTGGGGCCCAACCAAAAAGTGCAATAGAAGGAGAGCTCAAAAAGTTACTTTAACTCATATTACGCCTAAAAAGATTATAGCTAGTAGAGGTATAAATGTCTTTAAACCCCGGCTAGGCCTTAACCGAAAATCCAGTCGGGGATTTTCTTTTTGAGGGAGTGTTGTTGCGATGAGGGATCTGATCATCGTGGGTGCGGGACCAGCGGGTCTCACAGCAGGTATGTATGCAGCAAGGGCAAGGCTCAATGTGGTGCTTTTTGAGAGAATGGCCCCTGGCGGACAAGTACTTCTTACTGACATTATAGAAAACTACCCGGGATTCCCTGACGGTATCTCCGGCTTTGAGCTGATGGATAGAATGAGAAAGCAGGCGGAGAAATTCGGCCTAACCATTGAAAATCGAGAAGTCCTTTCTTTCAAGTTTGACCATGAGCTCAAGACCGTGGTTACCGATAAAGGAGAAGAGCAGGCTCAGGCCGTCATTCTTGCCTCCGGGGCCAACCCAAGAAAACTTGGAATTCCCGGGGAAGAACTCCTCACAGGGAAGGGTGTATCATATTGCGCGACCTGCGATGGGCCCTTCTATCGGGATCTTGAGGTGGCTGTCATCGGGGGCGGAGATACTGCCGTGGAAGAGGCCCTCTTCCTCACCAAGTTCGCAACCCGCGTCTACCTGATTCACAGACGTGATCAACTCAGGGCCACCAAGATTCTCCAAGAAAGGGTCATGGAAAACGATAAAGTCAAAATCATTTGGAATACGGTCCCTTTGGAAATTCTGGGCGACAAGGCAGTGGAAGCGATTGAGCTCAAGAATGTGAAGACCTCGGAACAATCAACCCTTAAGATACAAGGAGTATTTATCTTTATTGGCTATGAACCCAATACCCAGGTCTTGCAGGGTTTGATCGAGTTGGACGAGCTGGGATTCATAAAGACAAATGCCATAATGGAAACATCCGTGCCCGGTGTCTTTGCCGCCGGAGATATACGCTCAAAAAATTTGCGCCAGATTTCTACTGCTGTGGGTGAGGGTGCTACCGCTGCCTTTTCTGCTGAAAAATATCTGGAAAATTCCAAATAGCAACAAGCCATGGGAATTGCGAGCCGGTTGACCAAAATTGTTGTTTCTTTGACCCTCATGGTAACACTTTTGGGCAGTTGCAGCCTTTACAACCGATTTTTCGGCGGGATCGAGGATGAATCCCCTGCAGGACTCATGGAGACGGGTATGGAAAGCATGTCCTCGGGAGACTACGGGCGTGCTATTGATGCCTTTGAAAAGATTAAAGACCGCTACCCTTACAGTAAGTACGCCCTAGTAGCGGAACTTAAGCTGGCAGACGCATTGTACGGTAATGGTTCCTACGATGAAGCATTCGATACCTACGACGATTTTGAAAAGCTTCATCCCAAAAATCCAAATATCCCTTATGTTATCTATCGCAAGGGTATGTGCCATTTTAGCCAGATAGGCTCAATAGACAGGGACCAGTCCCACACTCTCCAAGCCAAGGAAGAATTCGAAAGATTGATTAAGACCTTTCCTGACTCCCGATACGCCCAACTGGCTAAGAAGAGGCTACGGAAATGCTATATTGAGTTGGCTCAGCACGAACTTTACGTGGGAAAATTCTACCTGAAGATGAAGGCATATCGGGCCGCAAAAGGAAGGTTTTTGTATGCTTTACAACACTACCCCGATGTGGGCCAGTACCTTGAAGCGCTCAAGTACATAAGCATTTGTGAGCAAAAACTGGCTGAACAACAGGCCAAGACAGCAAAAAATTAGCCAGCCCTATCAATTAACCTGAACACCTGCTCCAGGGCCTCACCTAACTTCTCTGGTTTTGGACCTCCCCCCTGGGCCATATCAGCCCTACCACCGCCCCTTCCCCCTACAACTTCGGAAAGGGTCCGTATAATATCCCCAGCCTTGAACCTATCCAGCAAGTCCTTTGTCACAACACAGGTAAGCATGGCCTTGCCGTCCTTTTTGGCCCCAAGGACAACAACTCCAGAGCGAATCTTGTCCTTAAGCCTATCAGCTGACTCACGAAGCTCCTTTGGAGAATCTGCATCGATTTCCTTGGCCAGCACCTTAATGCCGCCGATCTCTTTGACCTCGGACATTATGTCTTCGGACCTCTTTGTCAGAAGCTTTGCCTTGAGTGATTCTATTTCTTTCTCTTTCTTCCTCACCTCTTGGGCAAGGTTCCCGACCCTTTCAAGAACGCGGTCAGGAGTAGTCTTCAACATTATGGCCATTTCCCTCAGTTGCCAGTCTTGCGCCTGGTCGTGCTCCAGTGCTGGTTCTCCTGTAAGCGCTTCAATACGGCGCAGGTTTGCCCCCACTGAACCTTCACTGATAATCCTGAAAAGACCTATGTCGCCGGTTCTGGAGGTATGGGTCCCGCCGCACAATTCCTTGCTTACGTCCTCTCCGATGCAGACCAGTCTTACTCGCTCGCCATAACGTTCCTCAAATATGGCCATAGCACCTGTCTGCATCGCTTCGTCCCTGTCCATTTCAGTAATGGTTACGGGCAGGTTTTCCCGAATCCGGCGGTTTACCAAACGCTCCACCTCTTGCAAGGTTTCAAAAGGTATTTGAGCAAAGTGGCTGAAATCAAACCGCAATCTATCGGGAGAAACAAGGCTCCCAGCCTGCTTGACGTGTGCACCGAGGATTTCCCTTAGAGCCGCATGCAAAAGGTGGGTGGCAGAGTGGTTTAGGGCAGTGGCTTTTCGTTTCTCTTCGTCAACCCTTGCTGTCACTGTCTGGCCCACGGAAAACTCACCCTTTTGCACTGTGCCTTTGTGGACAAAAATCTTTTGCGCCAGTTTTTGGGTATCAGTAATCATAATAAGGCCTTGGTCGGAGATAATTATGCCTTTATCGCCGACCTGTCCGCCTGACTCTCCGTAAAATGGAGTCTGGTCCAAGACAATCTCCACCTTGTCACCTGACTTTGCTTTGTCAGTTTCCACGCCGTTTGAGACTATGGCAACTATCCTTCCCTCACTTTCCAATGTATCGTAACCCACAAAACGGGTACTGAATCCCTCTCCAAAAAGCTTCTTGTAGGATTTGGGAATGTCTTCTTCACCGCTCCCTTTCCAGGAGGCCTGAGAAAGCTTACGTCTTTGCTCCATTGCCTTGTCATATCCGTTGAGATCAACGGTGAGACCTTCCTCTCTGGCCACATCTTGCACAATGTCAATTGAAAGGCCATAGGTATCGTAAAGCTTGAATGCTAGTTCGCCGGGTATTTCCTTGGCTTTTTGTTCTTTTAATTTCTCAACCTCTTCATCAAGAACCCTCATCCCGTAACGCAAGGTATCGGCGAATCGGATTTCCTCATTACGGACGACCCCTTCAATAAATTGTCTGGAGATGATGAGCTCATTGTAGTCTTGACCCATGACCTCAATCACTTTGGAGCAGATCCGATGAAGGAAAGGTGGTTCTAAACCCAGGTTTAATCCATACCTTAGGGCCCGCCTGATAATACGCCTGAGCACGTAACCCCTTCCTTCATTCGAGGGCATGACCCCATCTCCGATCAGAAAGGCTGTGGCCCTCGAATGATCAGCAATCACCCTAAAGGACACATCTTGACGCTCTTCGTTCCCATAGTCCTTGCCTGAGATTTTCTCCACTTCACCAATAATATCCTTAAACAGATCCGTATCATAATTAGACTTAACCCCTTGGACCACCGCGGCGATCCGCTCCAGTCCCATCCCAGTGTCAATGTTGGGACTGGGAAGCGGGACAAGGGTCCCGTCGGGCTTTCTGTCAAATTGTGTGAATACAAGATTCCATATCTCCAAGTACCTGTCACAGTCGCACCCGGGAGCACAGTCGGGCCTACCACAGCTCAATTCTTCTCCTTGATCGATAAGTATCTCTGAGCAGGGACCACAGGGGCCGGTATCTCCCATAGCCCAAAAATTATCTTTCTCTCCGAGCCTAACAATTCTTTCAGATGGAATACCTATTTCCTTGTGCCAGATGTCATAAGCCTCATCATCGTCTTTGTAAACCGAGACATAGAGCTTGTCCTTCGGTAAGCCGAAGCCGTTAGTGAGAAGATCCCATGCCCACGTTATGGTCTCCCTCTTGAAATAGTCTCCAAAGGAAAAATTCCCCAGCATCTCGAAAAAGGTGTGGTGGCGCGCAGTATAGCCCACATTCTCGAGATCATTGTGCTTTCCACCAGCCCTCATGCACTTTTGGGAGGTAACCGCTCTAGTGTATGGCCTCTTCTCTTCCCCAAGGTATAGTCTCTTAAACTGCACCATGCCCGCATTGGTAAACAGAAGGCTGGGATCCTCATGGGGTATAAGGGAAGAGCTGGGGACAACCTCATGACCCCTTTCTTTAAAGTAGTCTATAAAGGCCTTTCTTATCTCTCTAAAGTTCATGACTTAGACTCTTCAACTCCTTTTTTCTCTCTCAAGGATTTCAACCCACTTTTCTCAATGATTAAATTCGCGATCTTGTCCCTTATATCTGTATGCTCCGCCAAAAACCGTTTGACATTCTCCCGTCCCTGACCTATCCGTTCATCTTCAAAGGAATACCATGAACCGCTCTTTTCCACGATCCCCATGGCTACCCCGAGATCGAGTATCTCTCCCTCTTTGGAGATTCCCTTTCCGTAAATGATATCAAACTCCGCTTCCTTAAACGGAGGAGCTATCTTGTTTTTAACTACCTTCACTCGTGTCCTGTTTCCCACCACCTGGTCACCTTCTTTTATGGCACCTACTCGCCTGATATCAAGGCGCTGAGTGGCGTAGAACTTCAGTGCATTACCGCCTGTAGTGGTCTCCGGATTGCCGAACATTACCCCGATTTTCATCCTTATCTGGTTGATGAATATTACACAGGTCTGTGACTTGCTTATAGTTCCAGTCAATTTCCGAAGGGCCTGGCTCATTAACCTCGCCTGCAGTCCTACATGCTGGTCTCCCATGTCCCCTTCGATTTCTGCCCTTGGCACAAGTGCTGCAACCGAATCTATGACCAGGGCGTCTATGGCGCCGCTTCGCACCAATATCTCTGCTATGTCGAGGGCTTGTTCGCCGGTATCAGGCTGAGAGACGAGCAGACTGTCCACGTCCACACCTAGATTCCTAGCATACGAAACATCCAAGGCGTGCTCCGCATCTATAAACGCTACCATACCACCCTGCTTTTGGGCCTCAGCAGCGATATGAAGTGCAAGGGTAGTCTTGCCCGATGACTCGGGTCCGAATATTTCCACTACGCGGCCCCTGGGCACACCCCCTATCCCAAGAGCCAGGTCAAGGGAAAGGGATCCAGTGGATATGGCAGGAACATCCAGGACAGCCTTATCCCCCATCTTCATTATGGAGCCCCTCCCAAACTGCCTCTCTATTTGAGATATGGCATGCTCTACCGCCTTCTCTTTATCCATGGGATACCTCCCTCTTTGGTCTACCTAAACTATTACCACACCATTTGGTCTGATCTATGAGTATTACTTGCACAGCAAAACCGAACGCCATTGGATGGCTCCCCAACCCCCAATTCCAGCTTCCAGGCTACTAGAACGCGGCTATTTTGTAAAGCCAAGACCATAGCGGTTCGCTATTTCTTGCCTTGCAACGGCCAATATTGAATCTTCGTATATATTGCGCCAGCAGGCCTTAAATCGCTTTTAAAAAGGGCCAGTTCCCGGAGACTGCATATCGGGCTCGTGATTTCGACGTATCTTTCAAGAATTTCCCTTAACATTTGGCCACCCCTGGCCCCTCTTCTGAACCTCCCCAACGTAAGATGAGGTCGAAATAATCGCTTTTCCTCCTTGATTCCAAAACGCCTAATGCGTTTTGAAATTGCCTTTCGAAAAAAATCCATTCTTTCCACATCTCCCTCAACCCCGAGCCACAAGACCCTCGGACTTTTCACTCCGCCAAATACACCCAGGCCTTTCACACCCATGGCAAAAGGGCCATATTTCGTACAAACCGCCTTCACCTCCTCACCCAAGGCCTCAATATTCTCCTGTGCAACATTTCCGAGAAATACCACTGTGAGGTGCACGTTCCCAGGCCTCACCCACTTCACATCCAATGGGCTGCCGTTAAGGTCTTTATGAACCTTTTCCACCAGTCTGCTTATCTCATCTGGCAACTCAAATGCCAGGAAGCAGCGGAGTGTCTGTGACATACCTTCTGATCCAATCCAATGCCATGGTGGCACTTTGAAGTTTTATCTGCTCTCTGCGCCCCCAAAAACGGTACCTGCGCGCAATAACTTCCTCTCCCCTGCACAGACCGATAAACACTGTGCCTACGGGCTTAGACTCTGACCCCCCGGTGGGCCCTGCGATTCCGGTTATTGATACGCCCAAATCCGACCCAAGGGCCTTTCTCACCCCTTCGGCCATCTGCTTCGCTATGGGACTGCTCACTGCTCCGTGCTCCTTCAGGATTTGCTCACTCACTCCCAGGAGGTTGACCTTGGCAGAATTGCTGTAACATATTATGCCGCCCTGGAAATAATCGCTACTGCCGCTCACATTGGTTATCCTGTGGCCAACCAGCCCACCAGTGCATGACTCTGCCACCGATATGGTAAGCCCGTTGGCACGTAGCAGACCACCTACCACCTCTTCTAACGTTTCATCATCCTTAGCAAAGATGTAGGAACCAATTAAATCAAAAATCTCCGCTTCTACTCTATCAAGTTCGTTTGATACAGAGACCTCATCTTCTCCTCTCAGGCTGAGGGTTATGTGAATCTCGGGAAAGTGGGGATAAAACCCTAGTACCACCTCCCCGGTTCTCTCTTCAATATTCTTAAACATCTCGGCAAGGTCCGGCTCGCTCAATCCATAAACCTTCAAAATTCGTGAACGAACTGCCTCTATTTGCCAGAAACTCAATAGCTCAGGAATAACCACCTTATCAAGCAAGTATCTCATTTGCTCCGGTACACCAGGAAGGAAGTAGAGCCTAACACCTTTCTCCACCAGGCAGAACCCGCATGCCCGCCCCTCCGGACTGAGGAGGCGAGAACCCTGCGGCATCCATGCCATTTTTTCCAGAGAAGGGGTCAACATGGCGCCCATTTCCTCGACATGTTTTTCTATAAGGCGAAACATCTTTCCATTCAGGCGCAGCGGGCGGTTAAGAGCCTTTGCAACAATTTCGCTGGTTCTATCATCTTCGGTAGAACCCAGCCCTCCTGTCACAATGACAAACCGAGAATTTTTGATCGCCCGTTTCAGGGCCTCTGCTACCATGGGATAGTTATCCCCTACCGAGGTTATCCTGTTCACCCGAAGCCCAGCGGCAGTAAGCCTGCCAGCCGCATATCTTGC
>QMLZ01000089.1 GCA_003646995.1 Deltaproteobacteria bacterium
ATTCCCCGAAACTCCCTTGATCAACAATTCAGGCAAGGCAGGTTTCAGTGTATTCCCCACTATCAGGCTGAGCCCTTCTATTGCGCCCAGCTCCTCCGGGTAAACCTGGGCGTAGCACCCTGCAGCAACTACGACGGCACCCGGGTTTTCCCGTATGAACCGCCTGATTGCCTGTCTGGATTGATGCGAAGCCTTTTGGGTTACTATACAGGTATTGACAATGGCCACATCATAGGGGTCATTTTCGCCAGCCTCCTTCCACCCTGCTGCCTCAAGGGCTGTCCGAAAATAGGCAGATTCCCATTGGTTCACCTTGCAGCCAAGGGTGAATATTTTGAATGTCCTCACTTGCATCACCCTTTGAAATAACCTAATAACAATAAGGCATTTATTTGGACAAATATCGAATATCGAACAATGAACCGCAGAATGATGAAGTGTTTACTTCAACATTCGATGTTCGTAATTCACCATTCTGCGGTTCTAGAGGCGGGCACAGGGGCTTTTCAATAGAGCAAACTCCTATTAAACCTCACCCTCATGGCATGGGCTGGACAAGCAATCACACATACCTCACAGGCACTGCACTTTTCATGATCAAACAAGACCTCCATCTCTGGCCTTTTTATGTAAAGCGCTCCTGTCGGGCACACAGCCGTACAGGCCCCACAATGAAAACAAAGTGTTTCGTCCCGCTTTATGTCTTGAGCAATGCTTTCAACCTTGACCCCAATGCTCCTTAAATATCGGAGGCCCTTTTGGAAGTTTTTTCTTTGTCCCCTGAGCTCAAGCACCAAAAGCCCTTCTTTCCTCGGGTATATTGTGGCCTTGAGGATGTTAAAGGATAAATCGAACTTTTGTACTAGATTGGAAACCACCGGCTCATTGACCAGTTTTTTGGGAAATCTCAGCGATAATACCTTGGAGTACATCTTGCCCCTCCTGTGGCTTTGTCTATGACGAGCAAGCCAATGGGTCTCACCCTCTCACCGCTTTAATGGCCTTTTCAAACCCTGGGAGAGCCTTTTCTATAACCTCGTCACTCACACAATATGCAATTCTGAAATGACCTGGTCCCCCAAACCCACTTCCGGGCACGGTTAATATGTTTTGCTCTTGAAGTTCCCTTACGAATTCCACGTCATCCTCAATAGGCGTTTTGGGAAAGAGATAGAATGCCCCTTCAGGCTTGGCAAACTCATAGCCGAAGGATTCAAAGGCCTCACAAAGCATGTCCCTTCTCTTCTGGTAAATCCCAACATCCACCCTTTCGTTCAGCAGCCTGGCTATGGCCCTTTGCATCAGAGCAGGTGCATTGACATAGCCTAAGGTCCTATTAGACAGCACCATTCCGTCAATTACCATCTCTTTGTCTGATACGTCGGGGTGCACAGCAGCGTACCCGATCCTTTCCCCCGGCAAGGAAAGGTCCTTGGAAAATGATGTAGCAACAAAGGTCTCATTATATACATCAAATACGCTGGGTACGGTTATGCCGTCGTACACAATATTTCTATAAGGCTCATCGGATATGAGATAAATTGTATGCCCCCTCTTTTGGCTGTAATGCCTGAGTAGATCACCCAGAGACTGCAGTTCCTCCTGGCTGTAAATTCGGCCCGTAGGATTGTTGGGAGAATTGATCAATACCGCCCTTGTCTTCTCGTTGATCGCATTTTCAATGGCATCAATGTCTAAAGAAAAATCAGGTCTTGTAGGTACAAGCCTCGGTATCCCCTGATGGTTGTCAAGGTAAAAATTATACTCAACAAAATATGGCTTGGGTATTATCACTTCTTCGCCCGGGTTGAGTATGGTTTTAAGAATAACGTTTAGCGCTCCACCAGCACCCACACTCATGACAATCTCATCAGGGCCAAATTTGGCATTGTTGTATGAATTGAGGTACTCGGCCACGGCTTGGCGGGTTTGCACAAATCCTGCATTTGGCATATAGCCATGAAGACCAGGGGTATCATCCTCTATTAACTCCCTCAGGACCTTCTTGAATGAAACAGGGGGTTCAAGGTCCGGATTACCCAGACTGAAATCAAAGACGTTTTTTTCGCCGTATTTCTCTTTTCTGAGCTTCCCTTCCTCAAACATTTTACGTATCCATGATGACCTCTTTATGGACTCCTGTATTCTTGCTGATACCGCCATCAAACGCCTCCTTTTCTGTATTTTCTATTCTAGACTATCACTCTTTCGATAGAAATTTAAAGGATAAGTAACCATACCTTTTCCCTACTTGTTGTCAATGAAAAACCCACGCGGCATTCACCCCCCCTTGCACCTCTGAATCATCTTTCTTGACACTCCATGAGGTTTTGATTAGTTTTGAAACTAGACAATTTGTAGAATCGATAAGCTATGGCGGAGGAAAAGGAGCCTATGAGCCGTAAAAAACCAACCATTGCCATTTTAACCGGGGGTGGCGATGTCCCTGGTCTCAACGCTTGCATAAAGACGTTGGTCTACCGCGGCAATAGTGAAGGTCTGAGGATCCTTGGTATCCGTCGAGGATGGGCGGGGCTGTTAGAGTACAACCCCCATGATCCAGCAAGCGCCGCTAGATGTTTTAGCGAGCTTCTGCCACCAGAGGTTAGAACAATTGACAGGTATGGGGGCACATATCTCCACACATCCAGGACAAATCCCAGCGCAACTCGCAAAAAGGACGCGCCAGATTTCTTAAGAGATCGCTTCCACACGGAAGAAGATATCGTGGATTTTACCGATCACGTACTCAATAACCTTCAAGCTCTTGAAGTAGACGCCATAATACCCATAGGAGGAGATGACACGTTAAGCTTCGCCGAAAGGCTCTCGAGGGAAGGTTTTCCGGTTATTGCCATACCCAAAACCATGGATAATGACGTATTTGGTACTGACTATTGTATTGGTTTTTCCACTGCCGTCACCAGAGGTGTCAGCTTCATCCATGCTCTCCGAACTTGTGCTGGATCCCATGAAAGGATAGCCGTGATCGAGTTATTTGGGCGTTATTGCGGAGAAACTTCTCTTATATCGGCCTATCTTGCAGGAGTGGACAGGGCGATCATTTCAGAGGTTCCTTTTGATCCTGAAAAACTGGCCCACTTGGTTATGAAAGACAAAAAAGCCAACCCCAAGAATTATGCAATGGTGACCATATCAGAGGGGGCGCGGATGATCGGCGGCGATATGTTGATGTCTGGCGAATCTGATCCATTTGGTCACAAAAAGCTCGGTGGAATAGGTGAAAAGACCGGTGAACTTTTGAAAGAACTAACCGGAGAGGATGTTCTAAACCAGAGGCTGTCCTATCTCATGAGAAGTGGTCCGCCTGACTCCCTTGACCTTATGGTTGCAGTCAATTTTGCAAACATGGCCATAGATCTTTTCTTGAAGAAGACTTATGGGAGACTGGTCGCATTGAGTAGAGGTATCTACACAGACATACCCATTAGCACCATCACCACGGGTCAGAAACGAGTGGACGTGAGAGAACTTTATGATGTTGAGGAATACCGCCCCAAAGTTCGACATGTCGGCGGCAAACCCATGTTTCTTTACTAGTGTAATATGATGATCCGGGTGTAAGGGGGTCTTGTTAATCCCTGTCCCCTGCGAAAAAGACAGGAAATACGCCTTCCTGGTTAAATCAAACAATTTAGGGTATGCTGAGTATTAAACAACACCAAAGGCCAAGGAATTTATCGTGCCTTGTAGTATCTGTAGTTCTTGATTATGGGCATTACTATTAAGCGACGAAAAACTCGAAGGATAATGGTTGGGACGGTGCCCGTGGGGGGAGATGCTCCCATAGCGGTGCAATCAATGACAAATACAGAAACGAGCGACGTGGCTGCCACGGTGGCCCAGATCCAGAGACTTACTGAGGCTGGTTGCGAGATTATCCGCGTCGCCGTGCCCGACCAAAAGGCGGCTCTGGCCATCAAGAACATAAAGAAGGAAATTCAGATCCCCCTTATTGCCGACATTCACTTTGACCACCGATTGGCCATCGCTGCAGCAAAATCAGGAGCAGACGCTTTAAGGATAAACCCCGGGAATATAGGAGGCAAAAAGCGGCTGAGAAGGGTTGTGGAAGTGGCTGCTGAACACGGTATCTCTTTGCGGGTTGGTGTAAACTCGGGATCTATCGAAAAGGTGCTGTTGCGCAAATTCGGAGGACCCACACCACAGGCCATGGTGGAAAGCGCACTGAATCATCTGGCATTTTTGGAAGATTTGGATTTCCATGAAGTCAAAGTGTCTCTTAAATCATCTAGCGTGCGCGATACCATTGAGGCCTATCGGCTTTTTAGTCAGAAAGCCGACTACCCTCTTCATCTGGGGGTAACCGAGGCAGGCACTCTTCTGCCGGGTCTTATCAAGAGCGCCATAGGGATAGGCACTCTATTAATGGGGGGTATTGGTGATACATTAAGAGTTTCTCTCACCTCTGATCCCCTTGATGAGGTAAGGGCAGCTTACGAAATCTTGAGAGCCCTTGATCTGCGGCATAGAGGCCCTGAGATTATTTCCTGTCCCACCTGCGGCAGATGCGAAATTGATCTGTTCCGGCTGGTTCATGAAGTTGAAAAAGCATTGATCAATATCTCTGCTTCTCCCAAGGTGGCCATAATGGGATGCGTGGTAAATGGACCGGGTGAGGCAAAAGAGGCAGATATAGGTATAGCCGGAGGTCGGGGACAAGGTATACTTTTTAAGAAGGGAAAGGTGGTCAAAAAGATCCCTGAAGATCAGTTAGCCAATGCCCTAATAGAAGAGATAAAGGCTATGGTGGATGATAACGGCTAATTCCCATCTCTGGATCGAGAGATCTGCCAGCAGGCTAGGAGTGGCAATACATAGATCTTTCATTCGTGTGTGGTCATCAATTAGGAAAGGAGGACAACCTGTTTTATGAGGTATTCGAAATACTTTATTCCGACCTATAGAGAAGTCCCCGCTGATGCAGAGGTCATAAGTCATCAGCTCATGCTAAGGGCTGGCCTGATCCGAAAGCTGACGGCTGGTATTTATACATACTTGCCCGCTGGACTCAGATCTCTGAGAAAAGTGGAAAACATTATCAGGGAAGAGATGAACCGAGCTGGAGCCATTGAATTGCTTATGCCTGCGGTCCAACCAGCAGAGTTGTGGCAAGAGAGCGGGAGATGGGATGTGTACGGCAAAGAACTTCTTCGCTTTCGTGATAGACACAACAGGGATGCCTGCCTGGCGCCTACTCATGAAGAGGTAATAACGGATCTGGTCCGTAAAGAGATCCGCTCTTACAAGCAACTACCCGTCAATTTCTACCAAATTCAGACAAAATTCCGCGATGAGATTAGGCCCAGGTTCGGGCTCATGAGGTGCCGTGAATTCATCATGAAAGATGCTTATAGCTTTGATGTGGACGAAGATGGGGCTAACAGAAGCTATGAGAGTATGCATGACGCATACACCCGTATTTTTACCCGTTGTGGCCTAAAATTTAGAGCAGTTGAGGCAGACAGTGGGGCCATTGGGGGAAGTTACTCCCATGAATTTATGGTCCTTGCAGAGACCGGTGAAGATCAGCTTGTAAGCTGCACCAAATGTGAATACGCTGCCAATTTGGAAAAGGCCGAGGTGAAGCCGCCCGATGGATTTTCAGGCTCCCAACCCCCTTCTGGGGGAAATGACAAGCCCATGCAGGAGATAGAAACCCCCGACATAAAGACAATTGATCAATTATCTCAATTCTTCTCCGTAGAACCCAAGGGCCTGATCAAAACACTTATCTATGTAGCTGATGGCCAGCCGGTTGCAGCACTCGTGAGGGGGGATCACGAAATCAACGAGACCAAACTAAAAAACTATCTTGGCGCTGCTAGTGTTGAACTGGCCCCTCCAGAGGTAATTGAGGAAGTCACGGGGGCACCAACGGGGTTTGCAGGTCCAGTTGGACTTAAGGTTAGAATCATAGCCGATTATGGGGTTAACGAAAAAAGGGGCTGGGTCACAGGCGCAAATAAGGCCGACATGCACATGGTCAATGTGAAGCTGGGAAGAGACTTTCATGTAGAGGATTTTGCGGACCTGAGGCTTATCACGCCGGAAGACACATGCCCCAGATGCGGAGGCGCGATAAAATTCAGCAGAGGTATTGAGGTTGGTCACATATTCAAGCTGGGCACCAAGTATAGCAAGCCTCTGAAGGCCCTATTTCTAGATGAAAAAGGACAGGAACGCCCAATTGTCATGGGGTGTTATGGTATAGGAGTGGGGAGGACTGTGGCGGCCGCCATTGAACAAAACCATGACGAACACGGAATCATATTTCCAATCCCTATTGCTCCTTTTGAAGTCGTAATGCTTGCCCTTCAGATGCACGATCCAGCGGTAAGGGAGACTGCGGAAAGGCTTTACGCGGAGCTTCTCGAAAAAGGGCTTGACGTTCTTTTGGATGACAGAGACGAGCGACCAGGGGTAAAATTTAATGATGCAGATTTATTAGGAATCCCTGTCCGGGTAACAATAGGGCAAAAGGGGCTCAAGAACGGAAAAGTGGAGCTAAAACTAAGGAGTGAAAAGCAATCCATTGATATAGGATTGAACACCGCTGTGGCAGAGATAACACGTACGGTACAAGAACTTTATGATTCGATTCAGTGACATAACAAACCAAATACTTAAATACCACCCAAAGGCCAATTTGGACCTAGTTGAGAAGGCCTACGTTTACTCGGCTAAGGTTCACAAGGGTCAGGTCAGGCTTTCGGGTGAACCATATCTCTCCCATCCTCTTGAAGTCGCGTACATCTTGGCCACAATGAAAATGGACACAATTTGTATAGTGGCAGGGCTTCTCCATGATACCCTTGAAGACACAGAAGCGAGCTACGAAGAAATAAAGAGATTATTTGGAGAAGAGACAGCCATAATCGTGGATGGGGTAACCAAGATAAGCCGCATGAGGTTTTCCAGTGCCCAGGAAAGGCAGGCAGAGAACATCAGGAAGATGATCTTAGCCATGTCTGCGGATATCAGGGTTATCCTGGTGAAACTTGCAGACCGATTACATAACATGCGAACCCTAGGTTTTCAGCCTCCTGATAAACAGCGACGGATTGCCCAGGAAACTTTGGACATATATGCGCCCTTGGCAGGTCGCATGGGTATTTACTGGATTAAGTCTGATCTCGAAGATCTGTGTCTCTATTATTTGGAGCCAGACGCATATAACAGAATCAAGAGTGAAATAGCTCGCAAGAAGGGAGAACGGGAAAAATTCATTCAGGATGTATGCCAGCTCATTACCCACAAACTTGGAGAACTGGGTATCAAGGCCTCTGTAAAGGGTAGGCACAAGCACTTTTACAGCATCTATAGAAAGATGGTGGACCAGAACCTTAGCGCGGATCAGGTGTATGATATCCTGGCCTTCAGGGTGATAGTGGATACGCTAAAGGAATGTTACGAGGCCCTGGGACATATACACTCCATGTGGAAACCCGTCCCTGGCCGTTTTAAAGACTATATCTCAGTTCCGAAAATGAATATGTACCAGTCCCTTCATACCACAGTCATTGGGCCTTTGGGCGAGGTCATGGAAGTACAGATACGAACCTGGGAGATGGATGCCATAGCTGAGCATGGAATTGCAGCACACTGGAAGTACAAAGAGGGGGGG
The DNA here is from genome assembly GCA_003646995.1 of Deltaproteobacteria bacterium. Next base: position 7,670 of record QMLZ01000089.1, read on the forward strand.
GCTGCTAACAAGACAGACGAAAAGCAGTTTGCATGGCTGCGGCAGTTACTCGAGTGGCAGCAGAACCTCAGGGATCCAATGGAATTTCTTGAATCTGTGCGAATGGACCTCTTCCCTAATGAGGTCTACGTGTTCACACCAAAGGGCGAGGTGAAGGAATTCCCAAAGGGTGCCACTCCCATTGACTTTGCTTACAGTATACATTCGGAAGTCGGTCATCACTGTATGGGCGCCAGGGTAAATGGCAAAATGGTGCCGCTCCGCTACCAACTAAAAAACGGCGATGTAGTTGAAATTATAACCTCACCCAAGGCGCATCCCAGCAAGGACTGGCTAGATTTTGTAAAAACCCCAAAAGCCCGCACAAAAATAAGGCAGTGGATTAACAGCCAGGAAAGAGAAGAGAGTATAGCAATTGGCAAAAGTGTCCTGGAGAGGGCTATTGAGCAGGTCTCAGGAATAGACTGGGCTGGCCTTCAGAAAAACGATCATCTAATTTCTATTGCGAAAGATCTCTCTCTGCACACACTGGATGATCTCTATGCCCAGATTGGGTTGGGGAAAATATCCCCAAAACAGGTTGTGGGAAGGCTGAGACAGAAGCTTGGCCTAGAGGAAGAAAAGCAACCTGGTATAGTCAGCAAGATGGTAAGGCGCCTCAAAAGGCGCAGGCCTACCCAGGGGATCAAGGTAAAGGGAATAAGTGACGTATTGGTAAGATTTGCCAATTGCTGTAATCCTCTTCCTGGCGAAGAGGTAATAGGGTACATAACCCGGGGCAGAGGAATAACAATACACAATAGGAATTGCAGGCACATTCAGGATGCTAACCCTGAGAGACTAGTGGAGGTGAGTTGGCAATCTTCTGATGAGGATGTTTACCTTGCAAGGCTGAGGGTAACCAGCATGGATAAAAAAGGTATTCTTGCGAATATCAGTGCTGTTATTGCCCAGAAGGATGCTAACATTATTCAGGCTGAGGTAAAAACAACCGCTGACAAGAAGGGGGTCGCCCTTTTCGCCATTGAGGTGGAGAACTATCCCCACCTCAAGGAAATCATGAACGCCATTAAGAGAATAAGGAACATAATAACAGTGGAACGGGTTTAGGGCTTTACCACACGTCCTGATTTTATGCAGCTTGTACAGACCCTTATCCTTTTTACTCTTCCGTTCTGTACTGCCCTGACCTTTTGTAGATTTGGGAGCCAGCGGGTTTTGGTTTTATTGTGAGCATGACTTACATTGTAACCAACCATGGGCCTTTTGCCACATATTTCGCATACTTTGGCCATTGGATTGTTCCTCCGGTCTCTGAAATAAGCTTAGGGGCCATAGGCCCCTCTCGTAACAGAATTTCATTTTATAGCAGTTTCTCAAATATCTGACAATAGATTTTTGCTATAGGGGGGCCATGACACAGATCTCGAGATTTCACCCACTCTCCCAAGAACATAATTTTGTGCCTTCCCATATATCCCTAGTACACCTCATGGGTGTATGCGGTACAGGAATGGCCGGACTAGCTGGTGCCTTAAAGGAGCTTGGATATCAGGTCAGAGGCTCTGACCGCAGTGCATATCCCCCTATGAGTACCTTTTTGCACGAACTCGGAATACCGATACTTATGGGTTTTAAGGCCCAAAATTTGGCCCCGAGACCCGATTTGGTGGTCATCGGTAATGTGGTAAGCAGAGACAATCCTGAGGTTCAACGGCTCGCCAGGCTCAAGATCCCCTTTGTTAGCTTTCCCCAGGCACTCAACCATTTTGTTATGCAAGAAACCAAGCGCATAGTAATTGCAGGCACTCATGGGAAAACTACCACCTCTTCCCTAATGGCATGGCTTCTCCAGACAGCGGGCTTAGGGCCCGGTTTCATGATTGGGGGAATACCGAATAATTTCATGAAGGGATTCCAGTTGGGCAAAGGGCACTATTTTGTCATTGAGGGCGACGAGTATGATACCGCGTTTTTCGACAAGGGGCCCAAGTTCTTCCATTACCACCCTGATACGCTGATTCTTACCAGCATTGAATACGATCATGCAGACATATATAATAGTTTAGAACAAATAGTTGCGAATTTCCAAAAGCTTGTGGGCCTTGTGCCCCCAAAGGGCTATATCATCGCCAATGCTGATGATCAAATTGTATCTAATGTAATTCGCTCAGCAAAGTGCACTGTCATCACATATGGGGCTTGCGCAGATGCAGATTGGAGACTTGAGCAAGTTGAAACCCGCAAAGGCTTGAGTTTAGCAAAAATAAGATCTCCACAAGGCACACAGTTATCAATCAGTATCAGCCTTTATGGGAAGCACAATTTGGCAAATCTCACTGCCACAGTTGCTCTCGGCGCCATTATGGGGTTATCTGAGGCATCTATACTCAAGGCAGCAGAGACCTTCCGCGGAGTAAAAAGAAGGCAAGAGCTATTGGGTGAGGCAAGAGGGATCCTCGTGCTGGATGATTTCGCTCATCATCCGACCGCGGTACGGGAGACAATATCTGCTGTAAAAGAAGCGTTCCCACAAAGAAGGCTGGTTGCCGTGTTCGAGCCCCGCTCCAATTCCAGCCGGAGAAATGTATTTCAGGAGCAATATGCAAGATCTTTTGATGCAGCGGATCTGATCATGATCCCGGAGCCGAGAATGCTTGAGA
>QMLZ01000090.1 GCA_003646995.1 Deltaproteobacteria bacterium
ACCTGACCCATGGCTACGCTCCTCATATACAATAGATGTTGTTGCCCGAAAGGCGACAAGTTGTATCAACCTATTAATCTCATATTCCTTTTTTCAAGATTCATCAAGGGAATTTCAATTAAGATGGGTCAAACATTAATTTTGAACTTATAACTTTTTGATATTATGGGTTAACTTTTCCTAAAGGTATTATTTTGCGCACCAGTGGCCTTGACATATTGATCAAGGGAATTAGCGTTGTGTTAAATGATCAAATACTACGGGAGGGACGTAAATGGAAAAACGCGACGTGGTAATTATAGGTGGTGGCCCCGCTGGGCGGGTTATAGTGCATGCGCTTCATTCTGCTGATCCAAGTTTGACTGTTACTCTCATCAAGGACGAAAAAATCAATGTTAACCGATGCGCCGTGCCTTACGGCATTTCAGAGAAGTATCCCATAGAAAAGTTCCAGATACCAAACACCCTTGTGACGGATTTCGGGGCGGAGCTCGTGATCGACCGGGTTACAAGAATTGATGCTCGAAACAGGCGAGTTCAGACCCGGGACGGAAAGGTCTTCGAATACGGCAATCTTGTGCTGGCCACTGGCTCCCGGCCTCTTGTTCCAAAAATTCCCGGTGTTGATTCGGAACTGATAACCCCTGTGCGCTATCTCAGTGATCTTGATCGGCTGAGGAAGTTCGCTTCAAAGGGGAAAAGGGCGGTTGTTGTAGGAGGTGGATACATTGGCGTAGAAATAGCAGTGGAGCTGAGGGAAATGGGGCTGGATGTGGGGATTGTGGAGATGCTTCCTAAGGTATTGATGGCAACCACAGAGCCTGAATTCGTAGATCCCCTGGAGCAACTGCTCAAGGATCACGGGGTAAAACTTTTCATGGGGAAAAAGGTGGTCTCTTTTGAGCAACGCTCCGCAGACGAGATCGTTATAAATTTGGACGGAGACGAATCCATAACAGCGGATTTTGTAGTCCTGTCCGTAGGAGTCATACTGAATACAGAACTTGCTGCAGAGGCAGGCCTTGAGGTGAGCCCCTTGGGTATCAAAACCGATGAATACCTGCGAACTTCTGACGAGCACATATACGCGAGCGGGGACTGCGTTGAAAAGCGCTCGTTTATTACCGGCAAGCCATGCCGGGGTGAGTTTGGAACTAATGCTGTTTTCATGTCCAGGGTGGTTGCCCAAAACATACTTGGAAATCGCAAGAAGTTCCCCGGAGTTATCAATGCCAGTGCCACCACTGTGTTCGGCTGGGGATTGGGCCAGGCCGGACTCACGGAAAAGATGGCCCAAGAGGAAGGCCTGAAGGTGGTTTCTGGAACATCAAAGGTGCCGGATAAATACCCGATGCTTGAGGATGTGGCCCCTATTACCACCAAACTTCTTTTTGATTCCGAGACAAGGAAACTTATTGGAGGTGGGGTGCTGAGGAAGGGGTTTGGAGCGGCTCAAAGCAGTGATTTCATATCACTGGCAATACAGCTTGGTGCCACAATAGAGGACATATTGAACTATCAGTATGCAACGCACCCTGAGCAGGCTGCAAAACCATCGGATAATTCCTACACATTTGCAGCAAGGGATGCCGCCAACAAGTTGAAGGCCCAGGCCTAATCGGGAAAGCTAAACAAGGCCGGGTCTTCTCTTCATGGACGCGACAAGAGGCCAAGGGAACAGCAGCGGGGGCAAGGGATTATCTGTGCAAGAGCAATGAAATAATCGAGTTCATTACCTCCCAGCCCTCTGGATTGGGGTGTAACTGACAATCGCTGAAAGAAACTTCTGGATGCACCCCTGATAGAAAGACCCTGCCTTTATGGTATGGGAAAAATATCATTGCTGGGAGCTCTCTTTTACTTTTGGGAAGAACATAGGTTGCTGCTGTCTTGACCTTTCCATGTTTCTTGGAAGGGGTTAGTGTGAACCACGGCCCACCATAATAAAGCATGCTGATGTGGTTGCGCCCGACGTGAAGCAGGTTGGTATCTACCTTTATTACCACCATCTCCGCGCCTTTCTTTATGCCTGAACCGCAACCGGTAGGGGATGTCCAGGGCTTTAGTCCTGGCACAACCCCCCTCCCTGTGCCACCAAACAGGTTCAAGGGATAGTCATATGTTTCCTCAAAGGCATGGGGCCCTGGCCTCCAGGTTATAACATCGCAAGCAAAGTAGGCGCCTGCGCAAATGCCGAGAAACCCCCCACCCTTGCCCACGAAGGCGCGGATGTTCTTGAACCCAGGAGGCCTGATATTAACATTATATGTAGCGGCCCAGCCTCCCGGAACCAGCAGGATTTTAAAACCATCGCCAAGAATCTCTCCATTGTTGATTTCCTCGGGCCATATGTCGCGGTAGGTATAGCCATATTTTTTTAACATGGCCTTGATTGCGACAAGCCCTTGCCGCCATACGCCCTTGTTCTCAGAGAATGTGTCATTATAAATACCCACGTCTTGGCGCTCAGACCCAATGGAAAAACCAGCAAGGTAGGATAAGAGGAATAAGACAACGACTATTAAGTTGGCCAAGCGGATTAGCATAGCAGTCTTTTGTCACAAGGCATGGCAGGCCACAAGGTGCTCGGGCTCCACCTGCTTCAGCTCAGGGATTCGCAGGCTGCAGACAGCCTCGGCCACTGGGCACCGAGTGCGGAACGCGCATCCAGAGGGAGGTTCAACGGGACTAGGGATATCACCTTGTAGCAGGTTTCCTTTAACCTCAGCTCTGGGGTCCGGTACCGGGATGGCGGAAAGCAGTGCCTTTGTGTATGGGTGCTGAGGATTATTGTAAATGTTGCCTGCTGGGGCTATTTCGACAATTCTTCCTAGGTACATGATCGCCACCCGGGTTGAAATGTGTTCCACCACTGCAAGGTCGTGGGATATGAAGAGATATGAAATCTCCAGTTCTTCCTGTAGCCTTACCATAAGATTGATAATCTGGGCCTGGATTGAAACATCAAGGGCGGAGACGGGTTCGTCGGCTACGATCAATTTGGGATTTAGGGTAAGCACGCGGGCTATTCCAATGCGCTGACGTTGTCCCCCGCTAAACTCATGGGGGAATCGGTACATGTAGTCAGGCTCCAGGCCGACCTTTTCTAAGACTGAGGCCACCAGGGCCTGCCTATCTGCCTTCTTGTCACATATACCGTGTACAATAAGCGGTTCTTCGACTATGTCTCCAACGGTCATCCGAGGATTAAGCGATGCAAAAGGGTCCTGGAAAATCATTTGGGCTGACCTTCTGAACGCTTTGAGACCCTTGCTGTCAAGCCGTGAAACGTCCGAACCCTCAAACAGTATTGTCCCAGCGCTTGGTTCAATAAGTCGCAATATGGACCGTCCAGTTGTAGTTTTCCCGCAACCTGATTCGCCCACAAGGCCAAGGGTTTCGCCCTTTTTCAAATCAAAACTGACTCCATTTACTGCATAGAGGTATCTTCTTTTTTGGAATAGACCTGTCCTCTTGAGAGGGAATCTGGTTTCAAGATTCTTTACCTGCAAGAGCATATGATCCATATCCTTCTTCCTACAGATGGCAGGCGACTAGATGCCCTTTCCCAACGTCCCGAAGGGAAGGCCTTTGCCTGCGGCACTTTTGCGTTGCCTCTGGGCAGCGCTCTGCAAACTTGCAGCCCTTAATTTCCTTGAAGGGTGGGGGCACAACTCCTTCCAGCTCATTTAGAAATTTCTTCTTTTCCCCTAGCCGAGGAACCGATTTCATGAGAGCCAGTGTGTATGGATGAGCGGGATTGTCAAAAATTGAGAACACGTCAGCCTCTTCCACTTTTTCCCCGGCATATATGACCACAACCCTTTGAGCGCTGTTGGCGATGATTCCCAGATCGTGGGTTATAAGGATCATGGCCATTCCTGACCTTCTCTTGAGGCGGAGCATTAAATCTAGGATCCCCGCCTGGATGGTTACATCAAGGGCGGTTGTCGGCTCGTCGGCAATGAGCAGTCTGGGATTGCAGCCCAAGGCCATGGCAATCATAACCCTCTGACGCATACCTCCACTCAGCTGATGGGGGTACTGTTTCATGATTCTTAGGGGGGAAGGAATTTCGCAGGCCTCAAGCATTTCAATGGCTCGCTTCTCTGCCTCTTTCTTCGAAAGTTTTTCATGTAACGTGAATACCCTGGATAGTTGGAAACCGATGGTAAACACCGGGTTAAAAGATGTCATTGGATCCTGGAATACCATTGATATCTGTTTTCCCCTGATTGCCCTCATCTTTTTTAGGGGAAGGCGCAGCAGATCCTCTCCCATAAACAGAATCCGCCCGGATGAGATATTTCCAGGAGGTATGGGGATCAACCGCAGCACAGAGAGGGCGGCCACACTCTTACCACAGCCTGATTCGCCTACAACCCCTAAGGTTTCGCCTGGAAACACATGGTAACTCAGGTGATCAACAGCCCTGGCCCTTCCTTCTGGCACAAGAAACTCTGTACTGAGGTCTTCTATTTTTAGGATTGGTTCGCTAATGTTCGCCATCTGACCTGCGGCTTGCCTCCAATAGATTATGCCCGCTGGAACCTCCATCTTATCTTGGGGTCTAGGGCCTCCCTCAAGCCATCTCCCACAAGGTTGAAGGCCAGCACAGTCACAAAGATAGCGGCTCCTGGGAAGGTAGAGATCCACCACTGTGTTAAAAGAAAAGCCCGACCGTCATTGACCATCACCCCCCAGTCGGCTGTGGGCGGCTGCGTACCAAGGCCCAAGAATCCAAGGGAGGCCAGGCACAAAATGATGTAGCCCATGTCAAGGGTGCCCTGGACAAAAATGGGCGAAAGGCAATTGGGCAATATATGCCTAAACATTATTCTTAACCTAGAGGCCCCCACGGCCCTTGCCGATTCCACGAACTGCATCTCTTTTAGAGAGATGACCTGGCCCCTTACCAGGCGGGTATACCATGGCCACCATGGTACAGATATAGCGATTAAGGCGTTCAGCAGGCTTGGACCGGTTGAAGCCACAATGGCAATTGCCAGTAACAAGGAAGGGAACGCGAGTATCATGTCGGCAAACCGCATGATCAGCTCGTCGGTCTTTCCCCCGAAATATCCTGCTATCAGGCCCAATGGTGCACCAAAACCTATCACTATTAGTACCACGATGATCGCGGCTTTGAGGGATACTCGAGCTCCGTAAATGATTCGACTCAAAAGATCTCTGCCGAGGTTGTCAGTACCCATGGGATGTTTCAGGCTGGGGGGTCTTAGTCTTTCTTGAAGGTTAGAAAGCCCCCGTCCCTGCTCGGGATACGGCGCCACGTATGGAGCGAACAGGGCTAAAAGGAGGAGAATTATAATGATGGCAAGCCCAAAAACCGTCAGCGGGTTTCTTAGGATCAGGCTGAGTGCTTGTGAGTAGTTTCTGGTTCTGGCTCGCATTTGTTATTAACCCCGGGAGTTCTTTCTCACTGTATTCTTATTCGCGGGTCCGCGATTGCCAGTAACAGGTCGACCAAGAGGTTTACCACGACGTAGAAAAGGGCCATGAGTATGGTCACACCCATTATTACCGGATAATCGTTCAAGAAGATGGCATTGATGGTGTAAGAGCCGAGACCCGGCCAGAAGAATATCAGTTCGATAAAAAAGGTCCCTGTCAACATAGAGGCAAAGCACAGGCCCGCGGCAGTAAGTGTCGGCCCAATGGCATTCCTTAACGCATGCACAAAGTGAATTTCAAATTCTGATAACCCTAATGATCTGGCAGTGGTGATGTAATCCTCTCTGAGGACCTCCAACATTGTTGATCTAGTCATTCTCGCTATCAGCCCCGTGGAATAGGCCCCGAGGGTGATAGCGGGAAGTACCAAGTGGGAAGAAACGCTCCAAAAGGCCTCCCAGTTGCCCGTCAAGGCGGCGTCAATGATATTAAACCCCGTAATCTTTTCTATTGGGTGTAGCAAGGCTGTTACCGTATCGATTCTTCCCCCAATAGGCAGAATACCAAGCCATCGGAAAAAGATGATCTGGAAGATCATACCCAGCCAAAATGAGGGTACAGATACGTTAGCCACAGAAAACAGCCTGATAAAGTGGTCGACAAGTTTGTTTTCCTTTTTGGCCGAGAACACACCCAGGGGCACACCCACAAACAACGCGATGGTAATGGCAACGAACATGAGTTCAAGGGAGGCTGGCAGGTGCTCTAGGATGCCCTGGAGCACAGGGCGATGGGTTCTGAGGGATTCGCCCAAATTCCCTCTGCAAAGGTCTCTCAAGTAATACGCAAACTGAACATACAAAGGTCTGTCAAGCCCCAACTGCTTGCGGACCAGCTCTACCTGTTCGGGTCTTGCGCGTGGCCCTAGGTACGCGGCGGCGGGATCTCCAGGGACCACGCGGGACAAGGTGAAGGTAACCGCACAAAGGCCGAACAAGACCACGAGGAGCCATATAAGGCGTTTTAAGACATAACGTAACATTGAGCCTCAATGAATGCTTGGTGATAATAGTATCTGTCCGCGGCAGGATAACCCTTAATGTTTGAATTCCAAGGGGACCACACCGCGGACAGAATAACAAGCGAGCCTTTATTCCTTGTACATGTAGTACCAGAACGGTACCCTGGGATAATTGGGATTTATTATATATCCCTTTAACCTACGGCTCTTAAACACAGGCCTTTGCACATCAGCCAAGAAGATGGAAGGTGCGTCTTCAATAAGTATCCTTTGGGCCTTTGAATACAAGGCCTGGGCCTTCTTGGCATCAGGGGTAGAATATGCCTCAAGGATAATCTTGTCGAATTCCGGATTCTTGTAATAGGAAAAATTCCAATATGGTTTTTTCTCAACATGCCATAGGCTGTAGAGGGTTTCGTAAGGATCGCTAAAAGTGGGCCACCAAAGCAGTGCGGCCATATCCTGGGCCTTTTCCGGGCCGCCTTTCATGAGATCCCATTGCGCGGTCCAGTTCATAGGCCGGATATCAACTTGAATTCCGATCTTGCCGAATTCCTCCCTTATAAGGGGTGCAAAGGCCTTCTCCACCGCATTCTCTGATGCATAAGTGAACATTACCTTCTTGTTAATTCCTTTGGAATACCCTGCCTCAGCCATCAGCTTCTTGGCCTTCTGAAGATCATAAGTGTACTGGGGAAGGTTTTCATCATGGCCGAACTGACCATAAGGAACAGGGCCAACAGCCTGCCTTCCCAGGCCTCCCAACGCAATTTCTATAATCTTTTTATATGGTGTTGCATAAGAAACGGCCTTACGGATGAGTTTGTTATTGAAAGGGAACTTTGCAGTGTTCAAGTGGATGGCGTAGTTCATGAAGCTTGGCCCTACCAGGCGCTCGCAGCACTTCTTTGTGTTTAGGATCTTGCTTGATTCTATCGGAATCCGGGTTACTAAATCAGCAACGCCCGATTCCAGCATCTGCTCGGCCACTGTGGCCTCTTTGACTATCTTAACCACTATACGCTTGAAATGGGGGCCCTTCCATCCTCGCCAGTAGTCGTCAAATCTTTTGAAGATAATTTCTTCGTCAGGCTTCCAGCTCTCCAGCATGTAGGGACCGCAGCCTGCTTCATGTCCAGCGTCGAACCATTTTCTGTCCTTGTGAACGGCCTTTGGGCTTATTATCCAGGCTGCATTGGCAGAGGCTATGATTCTGTCGAATGGAGCAGGTTTCTTAAGAATGAATTTCACTGTATAGTCATCAATGACCTTTATTTCTTTTACGGGCGAAAAAATGAAAGAAGCGCCCTTTTTCATTTTAATTGTCCTTTCAATGGAATCCTTCACAGCCTTTGCAGTGAGAATGCCGCCGTCATGAAATTTAACACCCTTTCTCAGGTAAAATGTCCATTCCAGGCCTTTACTGTCCACTTCCCATCTCGTCGCAAGGCCAGGTTGAAAAGGTTCTTTGCTCCCCGGCGGGCTCACCCATATCAGGGTTTCATAGATGTTCGGCATGTAGGACGACTCCGTGGAATAGGCTGCGCTGGGGTCCCAGGTTGTAATACTGTCAGTAGAGGCGAATACAAGAATGTCCTTCGGGACCTTCGCAGCATTTGCCTGGACGGTGAATAATGAAAGGACGATACTAAGCGCAAATACCACCAACAGTGAAACGAGAATTTTTCTGTTCATTTGCCTCCTCCTTTCTAGGCTTAACAAGATTGCCAGGGATTTCAGCAGGTGAAGCCCCGTGGCAAAGTTAATGAATCCACCAGCGTAAAAGACCGGCCGATGTTGCACAGGCGATTGTATAATCACCCCCTTTCCCCTTGTAAGGAGTTGTCCTTCAGACCTTGTAACTCAGTTTTATTTTTTCAAACGCAAGGGACCCAGGCCTCGAAAGACCTCTCCCTTTGTTATATCCCCGGCATACATGGGAAATGTTCCATTAAACTCCCTGAGATTTTTCCATGGCTGGCAGAGGCCAAGCGTGCCGTATTCCCTTACCCTTGTTACCAAGTCCAGGTCGATGATTTCTGTAAGGACTGTATCTCCTTCACCCGACTCTTGCAGCACACGCCCCTCCGGGTCCACGAATATCGATCTTCCAACCCCACCTCCCCCTGCGCCGTTTACGTTTAATATGTATACCTGGTTGGAGATTGCATTTGCCTGGGAAAGCACGATTTCCTGGGCTCTGTCCGAGGTGTAGGTGCCCGTGGGACAAACAATGGCCTCAGCACCAAGCCATACCAGGTTCCTAACAACCTCGGGAAACCACATGTCATAACAGATACACAGTCCAAGTCGGCCCTTGTCGGGAATATCAAACACGCAGAAGGAATCCCCTGGCTCGCTTCGCTCCAAGGGAGACCACGGAAAGAGCTTTCTATATTTGGCCTTGATCTGTCCCTGAGAGGATATCACTATGGCCGTGTTGTAGATTTTATCATTGTCCTTTTCGCTGAATGAGCCAGGAATAAGCCATTTTTTCTCTTTTGCTGCCCACTTGCAGAATTCGTCTATAGTGGAATTTGGTATCTCTTGGGCTGGTTCAGAACTTAGCCCGGATGAGCACAACTCACTGAAAATCACCATATCCACCCAGGGAAACAATATGCTTACGGTTTTGAGTCGGGCCATCATGGCCTTAGAATTATCTTGCCCCCTCGCAATGTTCATCTGTACGCCGGCTATTGCAAGGTATCTACTCATATCCTTGTCCTCTCTCCTGATAAAATGTGGACAAACCAGAAATGGATCCCATTTGCAGGTCTTCAAGATTTTCATCAATTGCGTTGGGTACCAGGATCATGGTCAACCATTTTCCCCCTTAGTAGGATGAAAGGGGAGGTGTACGTGCACATCTCTGATATATTGGGCTGCCTTTTCAGCATTACCTTTTTGAATTAGGGCTATTATTTTCAGGTGCTCGTCATAGTTCATCTCCACCAATTTGCTGCTCCAGCTGATCTCTCCAAAACCGAACAGTCTCTGCCTTAGTATGTTAAGGTGATAAAGGATAAGTCGATTAGTGGATAGGTTCAGGTACACGCCGTGAAATTTTGAGTTGAGTTCCCAGTACTTGTAAAAGTCCTTTCTTCGGGCTGCAGCAAGCATCCTTTCGTTCACCTTTTTCATTTTTTCGAGCTCTTTTTTCCCGATCCTGTCAAACACCGAGATGAGCACCCTCGAATCCAGTGCACCTATGACCTCGTAGATGTCTTCTATCATTCGTGGAGTTAGCTCATTTATCTTTATTCCCCTTTGAGGCAGGAGGGTTACAAAGCCTTCCACCTGCAGCTGAAGGAGGGCATCGCGCAGAGGCGTCCGGCTTATGCCAAGGTTCTCGACCATCTTGTTTATGCTTACAAACATGCCGGGTCTCAGGTTGCCGTTTTTCAGCTGCTCCCTCAGGTACTCATATACCTGGGTTCTCAGGAGTTGGGTGTTGAGGGAAAAGGCGTTATCCATGGGAAAAGGCTCCGTAAGGGGTTTTGCCGAAAGAACCCGAGAGGAAACAAAAAAAGGTTGCAACTGATATACTAGCATTCTAATATTTTTGTCAAGCAATTAATGTAGACATTACGTGAACAGAAGAGTTTATGACTTCTACATGCCCAAGGTAGCGCCACTGGTTTTTCAGTTAACAAGCCCTCAGATTGGTGATACCAAGACCCAATTCCTGCTATGAAAATCTGCTGCATTTCCTCGGTATTTGTTTATACTTACCGAGGTAAAAACACAGGACACGACTCATGGATCGAAAACAAAAAACAGTCATGCTCGCCAGGCAACTGGGGACCATTCGCCCCCGCGATGTAGAAGCAGAGGGGATTCCCCGCGAGTATCTGTATCGGTTGTG
>QMLZ01000091.1 GCA_003646995.1 Deltaproteobacteria bacterium
AAACATGATCCTGTGGGGCAGGAGAGCCAAAATGTTTTCTGCCCCACAGGAAATCCACCACAGCCTTTACCACAATCTCAGTAAGAACCCTACATGCGGAAGGATTGGTGCAATAACCAAGGACACAACTGACATAAGCTTAATGAGGATATTCATGGCAGGACCCGAAGTATCCTTAAACGGGTCACCCACCGTGTCACCCACGACAGCGGCCTTGTGGTTGTCAGAACCTTTTCCGCCCAGGTTTCCTTCCTCAATGTATTTCTTTGCGTTATCCCATGCACCTCCGCCGTTTGCCATGAAAAGCGCAAGAAAGGCACCCATGACCGTGGCACCAAGAAGCATTCCTCCGAGGGTCTCCTTACCAAGCAGGAAACCAACAGCCACCGGTGTAAGCACTGCCACCAGCCCGGGGGCCACCATCTCCTTCAGTGCAGACGTGGTTGCAATGGATACGCATGTTTTTGGATCAGGTTTCACGCCTTCCTTACCTTCCAGAAGTCCGGGGATCTCCCGGAACTGGCGCCTGATCTCCTCCACGATGCTAAAGGCGGCCTTGCCCACCGAAGTCATGGTAAGGGCGGCACACACCATAGGAACCATTGCACCGATGAAGGTACCAATCACAACCATGGGGTTCTTGATGTCTATAATCTTCAGTCCTGCTGACTGGGTGTAAGCAACAAACAAGGCCAAGGCGGTAAGGGCTGCTGACCCTATGGCAAATCCCTTTCCAATGGCCGCTGTTGTGTTGCCCAAGGCGTCCAGACTATCTGTAATCTTTCTGGTCTCGGGTCCCAATCCTGACATCTCCGAGATACCACCGGCGTTGTCTGCAATTGGACCATAGGCATCAACCGTCATGGTTGCGCCAACTGTGGCCAACATACCGACTGCCGATAACCCTATACCGTAAATACCTGCCACATGATATGCTATAAAAGTCGCTACACAAATACCAAGTATGGGAAGATAAGTGGACATCATGCCTACAGCCAGACCCGCAATAATTACTGTGGCCGGGCCTGTCACAGATTGTCCGGCAATCCTGCGCACAGGGGGACCTGAGGTGTAATATTCGGCCAAAAGCCCTATGGCTATACCACAAAGGAGCCCTGAGAATACAGCCCAAAAGGCACCCATGGGCATCCCAATTGATTTTGTAATTATGAGCGTCAAGATCACGAAGATAATAGCAGCTATATAGGTCGTATTACGGAGTGCGGCCGCCGGATTCCCCCTTTGAAACACCTTTATGGAAAATACCCCCACAAAGGAACTAAGGAGCCCCGCCATGGCCACAAGAATGGGCATGGACATATACTTTAGCTTTATTGTTGTAGGATCAAGGCTTTTGAGAATAGGAAATTTGTCCAAAAATTCAGGTGTAATAGCCAAGGTTGCACCAATGGCGATGGTCGCAACTACCGAGCCAACGTACGACTCAAATATGTCCGCACCCATACCGGCGATATCGCCCACATTGTCTCCCACATTATCGGCAATGACACCCGGGTTTCGAGGGTCGTCTTCCGGGATGCCTGCCTCGACTTTACCAACGAGATCCGCCCCCACGTCAGCCGCCTTTGTGTACACGCCGCCGCCCACACGGGCAAAAAGCGCGATGGAGCTGGCCCCCATTGCGAAACCGTTGATATACACTGCGGTCGCTGGATCTTTGCCATAATACCAGAACCAAAAACCAAGGCCCAAAAGCCCTAGGCTTGCTACGGCAAGCCCCATAACCGAACCAGAGAAGTAAGAAACGTTTAATGCCTTGGCCTGACCGAATTTATTCGCCGCCTCCGCGGTGCGGCTGTTGCCTCTGGTAGCGGCGGTCATCCCCGAATAGCCAGCCACCATGGAGCAAAAGGCCCCCGTTACAAAGGCTATCGAGGTCCGCCAAGAAATACCCCAGCCCAGCAACAGAAATACAATTACAATGAAGATCAACAGTACTGAATACTCCTTTTTTAGGAACGCCATGGCACCGTCATGGATCATCCCCTCCAGCTCCTGCATCAACTCGTTGCCATTGGGCTGCTTTTTCACATAATTGTAAATAAGGAATGCGATTATGAGCCCTACGATTCCGAGCCAAGGAGCGTAAACCGTTAAACCCTGTAATCCCTGCATCAGTTTGCTACCTCCTTTTGCGCTAGATTTTGGCAATTAGTATGATTCATTGCCGCTTCTACCCCCTTTGAAACAAACAGCTCACATGCCCGCACCGCTGTTTCCACAACCTTCTCCACCAGCTCCACCTCATCCTCGTAAAAGGGAGAAAGCACGAATTGCTCCACAGACTCACCGAACCGGGGCCGTCCAATACCTATCTTTAAGCGAGGAAACCTATCAGTCCCCAACTCCTGGATAATGGACCGGACCCCTTTGTGCCCGCCTGACCCTCCCCGCCGTGCTAGCTTCAGCCGTCCTAGTGGGAGGTCCAGATCATCATGGATGACCAGTAGTTGCTCAGGCGCAAGGTCAAAATGATCTGCGCAGGCCTTTACGGCTAGTCCGCTGTTGTTCATGTAGGTGACCGGGCAAAAAAGCATCAGGGCCTTCTTGTCAAACACCGTAATCACATGGTGTGATTGAAACCGCCGGCCTCGCAGGCGCAAGCCCAGCTTCCGGCACCAAGCCTTGACAACCGTAAAGCCGATATTGTGCCGGGTCCTTGCGTACTGTTCACCTGGATTGCCGAGGCCCACTATAACAATCACCCGTTGCTGAACTCCGGATTCACCCCCTTTCTGTTGGATTATTCCTCGCTGCTTTGTTCAGCCTTTTCCTCTTTCTCGGCTGCTTCTTCCTCTTCTACTACCTCTTCTTCCTCTTCTCTTTCAGGTCCCACGGTAGGTGCGGCAACTACAGCCACGGTCTGATCTCCGTCGTCGAGACATTTGATACCCTCGGGCAGGGGAATATCGCTAACGTGGATTGCATCCCCTATATCAAGCTTGGATACGTCCACCTCAACGAAGTCAATCAGCTTGTCCGGCAGGCAGGAAATCTCTATTTCCCTCTTTACATGCTGGAGAATCCCACCTTTTGTAACTCCCTCGGGCGTATTTACCAGATGGATCGGGATTTCTACCGTTAGCTCAGTATCCATGGATATCTCATAGAAGTCCGCATGAAGGTACGTGTCCTTTATGGGATCCACCTGCAAGTCCTTGAGCATCACTTTCTTGGTCTCGCTTCCCTGCTCGGACTGTATTTCCATGTCCAGCATTATATTGTCACTGGTGGCCTTTTTCACTATCTTATAGAGCTGGGAGTAATCCACAGCGACCATTACCGGTTGAGTGCGAGGGCCGTAAATAATGCCCGGAACCTGCTTGCTCCTTCTGATCTTTCTTGCGGCCTCTTTTCCCTTCGAGGTTCTCAATTGCGCTACAAGCGCTGTATCAGCCATTTGTTTCCTCCGAATTAATAAAATTTTTCACAAAGTATCTCACAGAAGAAGCCGGCACAAAGCCGGCTCCTTCCGTTTATACAAAGAGAGTACTCACAGAGTGAGAGTTATAAATCCTCTTGATGGTCTCACCAAGGAGTTCTGCTATCGAAAGCACCTCTATCTTCGTACACTGCTTGGCCTTCTCATTCAACGGAATCGTATTTGTTACAACAAGCTTGTCAATAGGCGAATTTTCTATGCGCTCTATAGCGGGGCCCGACAGCACAGGGTGGGTACAACATGCGAATATCCGCTTGCTCCCTCTGCTGGTTAGAGCTTCGGCAGCCTGCGTCAGGGTCCCGGCAGTATCTACCATATCGTCGAGTATGACAGCGGTTTTCCCCTCCACGTCACCAATTATGTTCATCGCCTCGGATACGTTCGGAGCATCCCTTCTCTTGTCAATTATGGCAAGCGAGGCATCCAGCCTTTTTGCAAAGGCCCTGGCCCGTTCAACACCGCCGGCATCAGGGGACACGATCACCAAATTATCTTGAAAATGGGTATTCATGTATTTGAGTAATATGGGAGCAGCAAAGATGTTGTCCACCGGGATGTTAAAATAACCCTGAATCTGACCGGCGTGCAAATCCATGGACACAACTCTGTTGGCCCCAGCTATGGTAATTAGGTCGGCAACCAGCTTTGCACTTATGGGTACCCTGGGCTTGACCTTGCGATCCTGCCTGGCATAACCGTAATAAGGTATCACCGCGGTTATCCTCTTGGCCGAGGCCCTTCTCAAGGCATCCATTATGATTAATAGCTGCATCAAATTGTCATTGACCGGGGGGCACGTTGACTGCAGGATAAACACGTCCCTGCCGCGCACGTTCTCCCCGATCTCTACCTGCACCTCGCCGTCGCTAAAGGTCTTGGCGGTGATTTTCCCCGGCTCTATCCCCAGGTACTCACACACCTCCCTCGTGAGGATGGGATTTGAGGTCCCGCCGAAAAGCTTCATCTCAGGTAATAGGGCCATAGTCTCTTGTGCTCACGAGGCCGTGGCCCCGGCCTCCGTCTCGTTACTTTTTGTGCAACTCAACTGCCCGAACAGAACCTTCTCTAACATTACCAACGGACCTGGCAATCACTTCATCTCCTGGACCGGGGTCTTTCAGTTCCTCTTGCTCCTTAAACAAGACAATAAAAAATGGCTGGGGTGGGAGGATTCGAACCTCCGAATGCGGGCTCCAAAGGCCCGTGTCTTACCACTTGACGACACCCCAAAGCCGTCTATTTTTCCGCCTCCCCAAAAGGGGAAAGATCACGTCTGCCGGCGTTTGTCAGGGCCCCTTTCGAAAATGGCCCCGTTCTCCTCCCATGCCATCGTGAGAAAGGCTCTCACACCGGCACCTTCAGAAGCTAAACTCAGAGCTTCTTCTGCCTTCCCTCGGTCCCTGAAAAGACCCACAACACTCGGTCCGCTGCCACTCATCACCACGCCATCAGCGCCCGCCTTAAGGAGTTCCTTCTTGATCTGTCCTATGACGGGAAAATGCTCGACCACCACTGCTTCCAGGTCATTTTCAAGGAACCGGTCAGGCCTTGCGTACAGCGGTTCTTGAAATTTTACTATATAATTTTCAGCGGGTTGTGTCAACTCTAATTTGACTTGACCATAGGCCCACGCAGTGGAAACACGGAAGGGGGGGACAACTATAACATACCAAAATCGCGGCAAATCTAAGAAGGGTTCCAGCACATCCCCTATACCTGTTGCCAGGCTGGGACGGCAGTCCAAAAAGAATGGTACATCCGCACCAAGGCCCCGGGCAATGGCATGAAGTCTCTTTTGCTCCAAGGGCTCGTCATGGATCCTGTTGAGCGCCTTAAGGGTAAAAGCTGCATCACTGCTTCCGCCCCCCAGTCCGGCTGCCACGGGGATCTTCTTTTCCAAAATAATCTCTACACAGGGTTCAAGACCCGTCTCTGAAAAAAATGCCTCACAGGCCCGCCACACAAGGTTGTCGTGGTTTGACGGCACATCTTCGCCTTTGCATACCAGGCGAATACCTCGACCCTTCCTCACAACCCGGAGTGTGTCAAACAGCATGACCGGGACCATCAAGGTGAACAATTCGTGGTAGCCATCCGGCCTCTTACTCCTGATCTTGAGTAGGAGGTTCACCTTGGCCGGGGCCTTGATCACCAGAGGTGTATTAATACCTTCCAAGGCACACCTCCGGTAGTCATTATTCCCACACCTTGAGTGTTAGAAAAAGCGTTGAACCGCGCCGCTTCACCAGCAGTAATATGACGTCGCCCTTTTTGTACTTTGACATCCTCTTGTTAAATGACTCCAGATCCTTAACCGGTTTCTGGTCTATCTCAAGGATTAGGTCTCCTGGTTGGATGCCAGCATCCTCTGCCGCCGAGCCGGACTCCACGTCCACAACCACAAGTCCGCTTTTCTCCTTCAGCCCAAACTGCCTTGCCAACTGGGGAGTAAGCTCCTCCACTGCCATACCAAGATGGGGCCTTGGCTCGGCGGTTGCCGCCGCCACCTGCTCACCTTTCATCCGCCCAATCTTTACCTCGAACACCTTCGTCCGGCCGTCCCTGATCACCTCGATCTCAACCACCTTACCCACCGGCGTAGTGCCTACAAGGTAAGGAAGATCATTCATCTCCCTTATGGGTTTGCCGTCGTACTTCACAATAACATCGCCCCGCCTTATACCCGCCTTGGCCGCAGGGCCGCCCGGTGTCACGTCCGCCACAAGGGCCCCGTGCTCAGTCTTTAGGTGGAGCTTCTCCTTCAGCTCGGGCGTAATCTTCTGGATCATCACGCCCAGCCACCCACGTTCCACCTTTCCTTTCTTGAGCTGGGGAAGAAGCTTTTTTGCAATGTTTATGGGAATGGCAAATCCGATCCCAATACTTCCGCCGCTTTGAGTATATATGGCAGTGTTAATACCTATAACCTCGCCAGCGGTGTTAAGGAGAGGCCCCCCGCTGTTACCCGGGTTTATGGGTGCGTCGGTTTGTATGAAATTATCATAAGACCTTGCCCCGATATGACGGTACTTAGCGCTTACTATTCCTGCTGTCACCGTATTGCCGAGCCCAAAAGGGTTCCCAATGGCCACCACCCAGTCGCCCACCTCTATCTTGTCCGAATCACCCAGGAGCAAGGGCTTGAGAGGATGATCAGTCTTTATACGCAGCAGGGCAAGATCGCTCTTCGGGTCCCTTCCTACAATCTTGGCATCGATCTCGGTATCATCTGACAGCTTGACCTTTATTTCCTCCGTACCTTCCACCACGTGGTTGTTGGTAAGAATATAGCCTTCCTTATCAATTATGAATCCCGAGCCTAGGCTACGCTGCCTGAACTCCTTGGGAAGCTGGTCACCAAAAAACCGCCTGAAAAAGTCCTTAAAAGGGTCATTTTGCCCAAAAGGGGTCTCAAAGGGAAACGGGATTCCCCTATGGCCCTTAACAATCTTGACTGTGCTGATGTTGACAACCGAATCCTTTGCCTTCTTCACTAAGGCGGCAAATGACCCCGGGGCATTGGGGAGAATTGAGGAAGTTTGAGCCTCAACGGACTGATGGCCTAAGACCAAGAACAGGCTCACGATTATTATCAGCGCGCCGCCGTACAAAACCCTTTTTTTCATGCCTATCTCCTTTTTACTCTCACCTGAATCCTCTCTTTCTAGGGAAAGGCATCCAGGCGAACCGACTCTGCAACATCCCCCTCACCCGGGGACGGGTTTGAAAGATTAATTATCCCACTTCTTTCACGTATCTCCATCTGAGGTCCGTAAGCACAGAATCAATAAACTTTTCTTCCTCGTCTGTTAGATTACCCTTGGTCTTCTCCTTCAGCATGGCTATAGTGTCAATGGCATGCTTTGCGAGTGTGAGGTCCTTTTTTTTCTGGCCCGTTTGAGGGTCTGCTATTTCCCCGAAATGATAGAGGGCAGATGAGCTGAGGCTGAATATCAGGGATGTAAAGGTAACCTCAGGAAGGGAGCCGCTTTGCTGCTGTCTTGCCTGCCCTTTGGCCGCTTCGGTCCTTTGCTGATCCGGTTTCTTGCCTTCTGCCTCCTTTGCCTTTTCCTCCTCAGGTTTCTTCTTTAGCTCGCCCTTCTCATCAAAGGCCCTTCTGTCCTTGATGATGAAACCTTTTTCTTCAGCCATAGCATCACCTCACGAAATTGGTCTATTGGGTCTATTAAGTCTATTGAGTTTGTTAAGTTTATCGAATCCTCTATTCCCAGTTATTTTTCAGGCCATCAGGCGTACATGAGCCGCCTTCCTTTTGGCTCTGGGACAGGGTCCCCAAATTCTTTAGCTGTATTGATCCACAGTTCAATGGCATCATTAACATTTCCCAACGCCTCACCTGGTGTACCACCATGTGCCATACAGCCGGGAAGCTCAGGAACTTCAGCTACAAAGACCCCGTTTTCTTCACTCCAATAATAGTCTCATACTTATACATCACAACTCCTCCAGGCAGGCCTTCAGCATTCGTCATACGATATTCAATATTGATTATTGACTTGTTTTTCCCTGTGCCTCATGCCTTTTCACAACTCAATCCTTTTTACCGAATATACCTGTTCCAGTGACATCAGGTCCTTTATGGCCTCGTCGCCCGCAGGAGAACTGGTTGCCAGAAAGATAACATTCTGCCCTTTCTCCCTTTCCTGTCCCACTTGCATCCTTGCTATGTTTACCCCGTGTTTGCCAAGGGTCGAGCCGATCATTCCTATAACTCCGGGACGGTCCTCATTGTGTATAAGCAGGTTATGCCCCTCAGGAACCGCTTCAAGGTAAAAATTGTTTATCCTAAGTATGCGCGGGAATTTTTTCCCAAATATGGTCCCTGAAACCACGTTTTCACCCTCTATGGTCTTGACCACCAGCCTTATCAGCGTGGAAAAGTCCTCAGAAGTGCTGCTTGTGGACTCCACCACCTTTATCCCCCTTTCAGCCGCTATGAAAGGGGCGTTAACAAAATTCACGCCGTCTTTGATCGGGGTGAGCAGCCCCTTTAACATTGCTGTGGTCAACGGCTCAACGTCGTAGTCGGTAACAGCGCCAGAGTAATCAATCCGAACCTCTGTGATCGCGCCCTCGGCCAGTTGCGCCTGCAAGGCCCCCATTCTTTCCACCAATGTCACGAACGGCCTAAGGGTAGTAAGCAGCTCTGCGCTGATGCTGGGCACGTTGACGGCATTTTTCACCGTGCCGTGAAGCAGGTAGTCCACCACCTGGCCGGCTATGATCTTGGCCACATTGTCCTGGGCCTCTTTTGTGGAAGCCCCAAGATGAGGGGTGCAGATGAAGTTATCAAGCTCCATCAATTTGAGCCTCCCAGGGGGTTCCTTAGAGAACACGTCGAGGGCCGCACCCCCAAGGTGCCCAGATGCAAGGGCCTCGTAGAGATCATCCTCATTGACAATTCCACCCCTCGCGCAATTGATGAGCATGGCGCCTTTTTTCATCTTTGCGAAGCTCTCACGGTTGAACATGTTGGTGGTCTCTTCTGTTTTGGGGGTATGGATGGTGACATAGTCAGCCCGCCGCAGCAGCTCATCAAAATCCACGGGTTCCAGGTCCAGCTTCTCTATTGTCTCCGGCTTGATGTAAGGGTCATACACCATCACTTTCATCTTCAGTCCCTTGGCCCGGTCCGCCACGATCCTCCCTATGTGTCCTGCCCCTACGAGCCCCAAGGTCTTATTAAAAAGCTCGCGGCCCTGAAGTTTCTTCTTTTCCCATTTACCCTCCTTAAGGGAGGCAGTGGCCTGGGGGATATTGCGGGAAAGGGCAAGCATCATGGCAATGGCGTGCTCTGCAGTGGTTATGGTGTTGCCCTCTGGCGCGTTCATGACAACAATACCGCGTTTGCTGGCTGCCTCTATGTCAACATTGTCAAGTCCAATACCTGCCCGTCCAATCACCTTGAGCCTGTCTGCTGCACTGATTACGTCCTCTGTCACTTTTGTGGCACTTCTAATCACCAGCGCATCGTACTGCCCTATGATGCCCACTAGCTCCTCGTGGGTGAGGCCTGTGTTTACATCAACTTCGATTCCCGGGGTCTCTTGAAAAATCTGTACCCCCACATCACTAAGATTGTCGCTTACTAACACTCTCATGGTCATGTTTTGCCCCCTGAGGTTTTTGGGTTTAGGGTCTGGGGTTCACGGTTAGAGGATATACCCTTTTCCGAAGCCTGAGACTATCTTAAAGATCGGAGAGATTTTTGTAAAGGCGTGAAAAAGGCTGTGGTGGGCGCGGGGGCAATTTTTACTTTATGCTTCTCCAAGGCCTCCAGCATGTCTTCAAAGTCTTGTGGCATCTCACTCATGATCTGGCCCTTTCCCACTTGGATGCATCTGTCTCCCAGATCTCTTTTTGATCTTTGCAATATCCTCCCTAATAGACATTAGGGCCGAAAGGCGTGCCTGGGGCGTCTTCCTCTGCCAGAATTCCAGATCCCATTGTTCTGCCTCTTCAAAATTTGCGGCAATATTTCCAACGATCCTCTTCCTTCGTTCTATTGCCCTTTCCCTGGTACCCATAGTATTACCTCTATAGTTTCTCCTCAGCTTCCTTCCTCCCTCTGAGCAATAATCAATCCATCACCCCGCCCAGTTGATACAAACGCTTTCTTTGTGCTAAATCTTGGCCCCGTTGCCCCTCAGCCTACCTCTTCCCGGCTGCCTAGGACCCACGAGGAACACCATGGCCTTTTCGGCAGATAACGCATCCTATATTCCTATGTAGAGAACTATATGTTTCATATTGAAAATTTTTCATACTATTGAAAAATAGTCACGA
>QMLZ01000092.1 GCA_003646995.1 Deltaproteobacteria bacterium
CATATAACCGGCCACAGTGGCTTTGTAAGTTCTAGGGACATTGAAGCGTGGGTGCGTTAGGCGGTAGGCCCATTCACCATCGTTCGTAAAGAGCAGCAACCCCATGGTGTCGAAATCCAGCCTACCCACAGGGTACACTCTTTCCTTCACGTTATCCAATAACTCTGTGACAAGGGGCCTGCCCAGGGGATCGCTCATTGCACAAATGTACCCAAAGGGTTTGTTGAGCATTATGTAAACTCTTCCTTCCGGGCCGGGGACTTCTCTGTCGTCCACATGGATTTTGTCCTTACCCCAAAGGGCCTTGAATCCCGGCTCTCGCACGACCCTCCCGTTTACCCTCACCCTTCCTGCGGCAATGAGTTCGTCGGCCTTCCGACGGGAGGTAATTCCCGCTAAGGAAAGAAGGCGGTTCAACCTAATGGGTTCGCGAGCCTCATCCAGGTCGATTGTCTGGGCCGGAGAGCGAAGGGATCGGGGCTTCTTTGCTTTCGGACTCCTGGTCTTCTTTTTCTTGATGAGTTTCTTGCTCATGGCCGGCCAGTTCCTTTATCTCCTTGAGTTTTGGGAGAGAGTTGAGATCCTTTAGTCCAAAGACCTCGAGGAATTTCTTGGTAGTGCCATAGATGAGGGGCCTGCCGGGCAGATTTTTTCTGCCAACTATCCGTATCAACCCCTTTTCCATGAGGGATCGTAATATGCCGCCCACGTCTACGCCGCGCAGTCGCTCAATTTCCTGCCTTAAGATAGGCTGCTTGTATGCCACTATGGCAAGGGTTTCCAATGCGGCGCGAGAAAGACGGGAAGGGGTAGTCTTCAGCATGGAAAGAATAAAAGGGGCAAACATGGGATGGGTTCGAAACTGGTAGCCACCAGCTACTTCTTTTATGGCAAAGCTCCTTCCGAGATGTTCATATTCTTCCACCAGTTCCTGTAACGCAGAGGTGACTTCAGACACCGTAGCTTCAGGAATCCAGGAGCGGATTTCTTTGGGGCTCAAAGGCCTGTCCGATGAGAATAGCAAGGCTTCAACGATGAGTTTCAGTGACCTATTCATTGTTATCATCCTGGTTTTCAAATTTCGCTTCAAGCCTGATATCACGGTCCTGGGTAGGCTGGAAGACCCTGACCATCCCCGCCCGCACAAGTTCCAACAGGGCCAAAAAGGTTACAATCAGCTCAGAAATGGTAAGCTGCCCTTCAAAGATTTCCCTGAAATACACACTCCTTTTTTCCCTGAGGAGCGCAACAAGATACGCTGTTTTTTCCTTCACTGACCACCGGGCAGCCTCTATCTTGAGTCTCGTTTCGTACTGTTCTTCTTCTATTATGCGTCTGAAGGCAGTTATAAGTTGAAAGATATTCGCTTCAACTTCGGGCCCTTCCTTGCTTACTTCATCCAGAAGGGTCCTGTCCAGGGGCCTGGTGAACACGTCTTTTTGAAGGATCTCTCTTTCCGCGAGTTCCTCCGCTGCACTCTTTAGATTCATGTATTCCAGCAAGGGTCGGGTTATCTCCACCCTCGGATCTTCCTCGTCAGTCCCTTGCTCATAATCGGGCAGGAGCATCTTTGATTTTATGTGAACCAATGTGGAGGCCATTACCAGAAAATCTGTGGCAACAGTTACGTTCAGCGCCCTCATCATGTCAAGGTACTCAAGGTACTGATCCGTAATGGTGGCAATCGGTATATCAAATATGTCCACCTCATTTTTGTGAATCAAGTGAAGGAGCAAGTCTAGAGGCCCCTCAAATATTTCCAGCTTTACCTGGTAATCCATAACGGCCTCAACAGCCTGGGTGTAACGGTCTAATCTGAAAATGACTTTGGATGATAATCCTTCTCATGGCAACTTCACTGCCTCCCTCACCGCTTCCATAGTACTCATGGCCACAGTGCGCGCCCTCTGGCACCCATCCCTCATGATTTCCTTTACCCTCGATAAGTTCGCTTCCAGTTCCCTCCGCTTTTCTTTGATGGGCCCCAGGCCCTTTTTCAGGGCTTCAGCCATCATCTTTTTACATTCAACACAGCCAATCTCTGCTTTCCGGCACGCTGCATCTATTTCCTTTACTCTTTGCTCCTCAGAGTATATTTCGTGATAGGAAAACACATTGCAAACCCCGGGGTCACCCGGGTCGTTCCTTCTTTTCCTCTGGGGATCGGTAACCATCTGACTCACTTTTCGTTCTATTTCTTCATCGCTGTCGGTTAAAAAGATGGCGTTTCCATAACTCTTGCTCATTTTTCTTCGATCAATGCCTAAGAGCTTGGAGGTAGGGGTGAGCAGCACATCTGGCACAGGAAACACGTCTGTGTACAGGTGGTTGAAACGCCTTGCTATCTCCCTTGTCAGTTCCACGTGAGGAGCCTGGTCTTCACCAACTGGCACACCATTGGCCTTGTACATCAAAATGTCAGCTGCCTGAAGCACGGGATAGCCCAAAAAGCCATAGGTATATATATCGCGCTGGGTCAATTCCCGTAGCTGCTCCTTGTACGTTGGATTTCGCTCCAACCAGGGAAGGGGAGTGATCATGGAAAGTATAAGGTGCAGCTCGGCATGTTCTTTTATCTCTGATTGTATAAAAAACGTGCAAACTTCTGGGTCAAGGCCGACTGATATCCAGTCCATTATGATCTCGTACGTGCTTTCGCTGATAATGGCAGGGTCCGCATATTCGCTGGTGAGGGCATGCCAGTCTGCTATAAAGAAATAGCATTCGTATTCGTGTTGTAGATTTTTCCAGTTGAGCAATGCCCCGTGCAGGTGGCCCAAGTGCATCTTCCCTGTTGGCCTCATGCCACTCACAATGCGTTTCTTTGCCATTCCGTGAATCTCCTTTCTCACACCAGTGCTAGGTTATTGCCTTGGCCCGATTCGGCAGCTCAGCTTTTCCCTGTGGTCCTGTCCTCGGTGCCAAGTTCACCTTTGTATCGTTCCATAACCAGGGCTAACTCGTCCTCTTTTGACTGTATTTCCTGGTTTAGCCGGGCCTGAAGTATGTCCTCAAAAACCTGCTTGAAAATGGGCCCGGGCTTCATTCCAAGCTTTATCAGTTCCTTTCCTGAAAGCTCCACTTGAGTGCCCTTAAGCTTTGTGAAGTAAAGTGAAATCAACCTCCGCGCCTTTTCACTAAAGGTCTTGGCCATCAGGTAGAGAAGAACCTCTGTATCATAAGGGCTCAGCAATGTATAGAGCCCATAATTGTCGCCCGAAAACCCGTGAAGCGCGTGAACAAGGTCAGGTAACTTTTCGCGCTGAGATACCATAGCCTTGCTCTTGTTGTCTACCATTCCAACAAAATCCATGACCTTTGCAAATTCCGCGTCTTCCAAGGAAGAGGTGAGTCCGTACCAGTACACCTGCCACGGCTCAAATTCCTCTTCAAGATACAGGAGTCGATACCACGCAATAACGCTTTTTATCTCCTCAAGCAGCTTCTTGAGCTTTTCATTGTAAACTATTTGCGGGCTGATATATTGCAATAGGTCAAACTCATTCATCCGTTCAATTGCTCTGATAGGATCGGATTCGCTGAGAATCAGTTTCAGTTCTGTAAATAGCCGGTGCCCCGAGATCTCTTTTAGTGCATCAATCTTCACAGCATTTTTGATGAGCGCCAAGGTCAGCTTGCCGATCTTAAAACCGAATCTTTGTTCAAAACGGATGGCCCTGAAAACCCTTGTAGGGTCTTCCACGAAGGACAGATTGTGTAAGACCCTTATCACCTTCTCCTTAATATCCCGCTGGCCCCCGAAGTAATCAATAAGGGTACCATAATCCCTTTTGTTAAGCTTTATTGCCAAGGTGTTGATGGTGAAATCCCTCCTGTAAAGGTCCATTCTAAGGGAACTGGTCTGAACAATGGGTGGAGAGCCAGGGGATTCATAGTATTCCATCCTAGCTGTGGCAACATCCACCTTGAAGCCGTCCGGGAAGATGAGCACAGCAGTGCCAAATTTCTTATGACTCCGTACCCTGGCCTCATAATGCTTGGCATATTCGTGGGCGAATTCTATTCCGTCGCCTTCTATGACGATGTCCACGTCGAAATTTTCCTTGTGGAGCAGCACGTCACGCACAAGCCCCCCCACAAGGTAGGCATTGTAGCCCAACATATCAGCCACATGGCCAAAGCTCTTCAGCCTGTCAACGAGCTTCCGGGGGAGGCGCTCTTTAAGGATATTTGCCATGTTTTTTGTCCTGACAGGGTGTCCGGTGGCCTTATCTTCTATTAGGAGGTCAGGAACTAAGGGCTCTCCCACCAGGATGTTCAACAAATCCGTCCTGGTGATGACACCAAGAACCTTTCCCCTGTCAACCACGGGCAGCACCCTGAGTTTGTTCTTAATGATCAAGTCTTGAACTTCCTTCAAGGTTGCATCGGGACCGACGGTGGAGAATTCGATGTTCATGTAATCACTGACTTTGAGCTCTTCCAAGCCGAAAAAGACTGCCTTTTCAACAACTTGCCTGGTAATGTATCCCTTCAGCTCTTCATCCTCTATAACAAGGAGTACGTTTATGTTGTAGCGCGTCATGAGATTTGCGGCCTTCTTCACAGTTGCATCAGGGGGAACCCAAATAACTGGTGAAGACATCATGTCCCGCGCCTTGCTTGTCGGTCTAATCCTGTTTCTCAGGATTGCATTGAGGGACCGCTCCACTTGAGCAAGGGTCTTATTTTTGATGGTTGCAGAAGCCGCCTGGGGGTGCCCTCCGCCACCCAGTGCGGCCGCTATATCCCCGACGTTTACCTGCGGCACCCGGCTCCTAGCGACCAGGTATACCCTATCTTCCATCTGGGCGAGGGCAAAAACCACGTCAAGGTTTTCCATTTCCATGAGTTTGTGGACAAGGACTGCGAAGTCCCCCACGTATTCATCCCGAACCACTTTTGTTATTACTACTTCTACGCCGTTAATGGTCTTCCTGGAGGCTGACCGAGTAAGGTCATTAAGAACCCAAACCTGCTCAGCAGTTAGTTCCCTAGTCAGCATGTCCGCAATAATATTGTGATTCGCACCTTGACTGCTCAACCATGCTGCGGCTTCATAGTCCTCGGGTGTAGTAGATGAAAATGTGAACGAGCCCGTATCCTCGTGTATTCCCAGACACATTAGGGTAGCCTCGTCAGGTGTCAGTTCTATCCCTTTTTGCCTGAGCAGTTGCGTGAGAATGGTTGTGTTGGCCCCACACTGCCTAATAACCTCTACATCACCCTTGATATCGTCGTCAGAGTCAGGATGATGGTCGTAAATATGAATCTCAAGGCCTGGTTTGCCCACCAGATCTGCAAATCGGCCTATTCGTGATTTCTGCCTCGTATCTACAAGGATGAGTTTTTTCAGCTTGTCCAGCTTAACGTGTTTAAGCTTAAGGAAATCAAATAGATAAGATGTAGAATTAAGGAAAAAGTTGCGTAAATTCTTCTCTTGGGCACCGGGAAATACCATTGCTGCTGAGGGGTATAGCTTGTGAGCGGCGATCATGGAGGCAAGCGCATCGAAATCTGCATTTATGTGCGTGGTTATGACTTCCTCTGGATGTTGATTCCCGTTTTTCAACATATTTTTACCACTGTCCCCTATTCTTAGTGAAGATCTTAGCACAGGAGGGATATGTCCTTCCAGTACTAACGGGCTGGCTAATCACGCGCTGACGCCGAAGATGGTATTATGTGGTAGGATAAAAGCGCGCGGATCTTTCCGCGCAAGGTGGAAATTCGAGTGGGCGGTAGTCTAAATCCCCCTTAGTTTTTCCTCTGTTTCCTGCTTTTTCTTGCATTCTATGCAAAGGGTAGTAACAGGTCGAGCCTTGAGACGCTCCTCAGAGATTTCTTCACCGCACGACTCGCATATACCGAATGTGCCATTATCGAGCCTCTCCAAGGCCTCCTTAATCTTTACGATAAGCTTCCGCTCCCGGTCTCTGATTCTGAGCAGGAAGTTCCTGTCTGACTCAAGGGCTGCCCTGTCAGTTGGGTCTGGAAAATTGTCTGCCTGGTCAGTCATGCCGCTTACTGTTTTACTTGCTTCTTCCAGAAGGCGGTCAAGCCGCTCGTTCAAGAGTTTACGGAAATATTCCTTTTTCTTTTTGGTAAGCATGGTCTCTGAAAGCTACTCCTCTGTCCGCTATAAAATGGAAATTAGAATATTTATCATCATTCGTTCGGAATGTAAACATATTATCTTTTCATTTTTTTCCAGAATTCTTTGACTTTACTTTTTGCCTGGGAGATGTCCAAGTCCTGGGTCTTGGCAAAGGCCTGCAACAGCTCCCTTTGCTTTGGCGAGAGCCTCTTAGGGATCTTTACCTGTAGCTTAACGTAAAGGTCTCCCCTGCGCCGGCCCGTCATGCTGGGCATCCCTTTTCCAGGGAGCTTCAAGATCTCTTCAGGCTGCGACCCAGGTGGTATTTGCAGTTCAATCCCTTCCTCATCGTCCAGGCTCGGGATCACAATAGTATCGCCGAGGGCGGCCTGAACAAAGGAAATTGGGACCTGGCAAATAAGGTCATCGCCTTCCCGCTTGAAAAATGGGTGTTCCTCAACGTGGATCACCACGTATAAATCCCCCGGAGGGCCGCCATATTCCCCTGGCTCGCCCTCGCCTCTGAGCCGCAACTGTGATCCTGTGTCAACACCAGGCGGGATTTTAACATTTATCCTGCGTTCTATTCGGGTTTTTCCATTTCCCCCACACTCTGGACAAGGGTTTCTGATAATTTGACCTTCACCTCTGCAAGTGGGGCACGTGGAGCTGATCTGAAAAAAACCTTGGGAACGAATAACTTGCCCCCTACCTTGGCAAGTAGGGCAGAGTTCGGGCTGGGTGCCAGGCCTAAGACCCGTACCATTACAGGATTCACAAACGTCCAACCTGTGGAATACGATTTCCTCCTCCTTGCCGAAGAAGGCCTCTTCCAAGGTTATCTTGATATCATATCTCAGGCTATTCCCCTGCCTGGCCCTGGGGCGGCGTCTGCGTCCGGCACTGAAGCCGAAAAATTCCTCAAATATGTCACCAAAACTGGAAAAAATGTCTTCAAACCCGGTGAACCCGGTAAAACCACGCCCTTCAAGCCCCTCGTGACCAAACCGGTCATATATCTGCCTTTTTTCCGGGTCCCTCAGGACTTCGTAGGCCTCGGCTGCTTCCTTGAACCTTTCTTCGGCTTCCTTGTCACCAGGGTTCCGGTCAGGGTGGTATTTGAGCGCTAGTTTTCGGTAGGCCCGCTTGATTTCCTCTTCAGTGGCATTGCGCGAGACGCCCAGCACCTCGTAATAGTCTCTCTTGTACATGGCCTCTTACCTATTGAGCGCTGTTC
This sequence comes from Deltaproteobacteria bacterium, assembly GCA_003646995.1. The sequence goes on from QMLZ01000092.1 coordinate 7,335, forward strand.
TTCAGCCTATTCTTCCTCTTTCTCCTGGTCGCTGTCGGAATCCGAGGCCTTTACGGGCTCGGGCAGGGATTCAGGTTCGATATCTGTTTCACTTTGCTTCAATTGCTCGAGTTCGTCCTTTGAAACAGGATAGACCTTGCCGGCAGCAATTTCCCTGAGCGCAATTACTACGTCCTTGTTTTTGGCCTGAACGAGCGGCTCTGCCCCTTTCCTGAGTTGCCTGACCCTTTTTGCAGCTAAATGAATAAGGGCAAATCTGTTTTCCACATTTCTCAAACAATCCTCGACGGTTATTCGTGCCATGGCCTTCTCCTGTGAGCAAAATGGATTAATTTTTGACCCCCGGTTGGGGCTGCAAGATTGGGTTCGAAGCAGCGCTAGGGGGTGCTGTATTAAAACTCTAAATAAACTTTACTTTATAACACGGCATATGCTAGATGTAAAGCGGTTTCGCCAGAAGGCGTTGTCCTGCAACTCTCACGTGGTACTTGAGGAATCTCAATGCTTGCGAAAATCTTGAGCGGAGCCGTCATTGGTATTGATGCTTACATAGTTGAAGTGGAAGTTGACATATCCCAGGGGTTGCCCACCTTTTCCACCGTAGGCTTGCCCGAGGGAGCCGTCCGGGAAAGCAAGGATCGGGTAAAGGCAGCCATTAAAAACTCTGGTTATGAATTCCCTTCGGACCGCATAACGGTAAACCTTGCACCCGCGGACATAAAGAAAGAAGGCTCATCTTTTGATCTCCCAATGGCACTGGGGATTCTTGCTGCTTCTGGTTTACTTGAAAGGGCTTCCTACCAAGATTTCTTGTTCCTCGGAGAACTGTCTCTTGATGGCTTGTTAAGGCCTGTGAAAGGGGTCCTTCCCATTGCCATCGCGGCCAAGGAGCAGGGCATGAGCGGAATTTTCCTGCCGCGGGAGAACGCTCCAGAGGCTGCAGTGGTGGAAGGCATAAATATTTACCCGGTGTCTTTTCTTTCTGACCTGATCGAGATCTTGCACGGGCGAAGGCGGGCAGAACCATTTACAGTTGAGCCGGAGTCGCTTTTCCAAGACCACGAGATTCAAGAAGATTTCAGCGACGTCAAGGGACAGGAAAACGCTAAGAGGGCCTTGCAGATTTGTGCAGCCGGTGGTCACAATTTAATAATGGTCGGGCCTCCGGGCTCAGGCAAGACAATGTTGGCCAAGAGGTTTCATACCATACTGCCCCAGCTTACTTTTGAAGAGGCGCTGGAGACATCAAAGGTTTACAGTGTCATGGGCCTTATGCCAGAAGGCCACGGATTAATCACTCGAAGGCCTTTTCGCTCACCTCATCATACTATCTCTGACGCGGGGCTCATAGGGGGCGGCCAAAACCCCAGGCCTGGTGAGGTCAGCTTGGCCCACAACGGGGTGCTTTTCTTGGATGAACTTCCTGAATTCCGCAAGAACGTGCTGGAGGTTTTGCGACAACCCATGGAGGACGGCCAAGTAACCATCTCGCGCGCCAACTCTCGGGTAACTTATCCTGCCAATTTCATGCTCATAGCTGCCATGAACCCATGCCCATGTGGATTCTTGGGCGATGCCAAAAGGCAGTGCAGGTGCACTATCCTCCAGATTCAGAGATACAGGTCAAAAATCTCTGGCCCGTTGATGGATCGCATAGACATACACGTAGAAGTGCCCGCGGTGGCATATAAGGACTTGGCCGGTACGGCAGAGGGTATGGGATCTGCAGAGATGTTAGAAAAGGTTGTGATCGCCCGTCAGATTCAAGCAGAGCGGTTCAAGGGGACTTCGATACATACCAACGCTAGGATGACTACCAGGCAGATTCGGAAATTTTGCTGCCTTGACGGCGAGTCAGAAGCACTGCTGGAAAGGGCTATGGATAGGCTGGGGCTCAGTGCCAGGGCTCATTCCAGGATACTGAAAATAGCTAGAACGATCGCTGATTTGGAAGAGGTTACAGATATAAGGCCTGCCCATATCGCAGAGGCAATACAGTACCGGAGCCTTGATAGGAAGTTGACCATATAGGAGATGTGTGTAGTGACGAGGCAGGAGGCGGAGCTCAGTGCTCAGTGGAAAAACGCCAGGTAGGCCTCCCAGTATACTACCAAAGCGAGAACGCAGCCATAGAACGCGAGAAGCAGGTTGGCCGGCAGCCTTACCTTTTTCTTGCCAAAGATGTTTTCACTGGCGAGTATAAGAAAGATGGTGGCAGTAGTAAGGAAATATTTGACTGCGAAAAATACAAGGTGGCTGTGCCCCAGGTAATAGGAGAGCACGGGATTTAATTCCGTGGCACCGTTTTGAACAAGATGGATGGTGAAGAAGGAGTCCAATAGTGTAAGGACTATGATTGAAAACACTGCTGCAAGCCTGCCCATGCTGTATTGCGTCTTCCCATCGGCCATCTAGTTCTCTCCCGGACTCCTTTTTGACGAGGCTATTGCCCGGCAGATAATAAGGCAAAAACAGTACCAGAGAGCAGAAAAAATAAAGTCTGTGAATTCACTTGGTTATATTCCTTTCACCCTTGGGCATGTTATATAATAGAAACAATTTACACAATAGCAGAAGAATGTTTTTCACACTAGTGGCAATTTTTTCTATACTCAACCTTGAAGGGTAGGAATTGAAGGAGGCCTTGATTTGCCTAGTAATAGGGTATAAATTGATATGTTGGGTGCATGGGAATTTTACCAGCTTGACGCGGGGGAAATAGGGTGAAAAGGGTCTTTAAGTGGCTCATAATCTTTTTCATTGTTGTGGGAGTGGTGCTTTGTATCAGTGGCGCAGCGCTGTGGTACCTGTGGTCCAGCAACCTGCCTTACATAGGGACCCTTAAGGACTATAACCCGCCCATTATATCGACCATATACAGCAGTGACGGTGAAATAATCGGCAGGTTTTGGGAAGAAAAACGC
>QMLZ01000093.1 GCA_003646995.1 Deltaproteobacteria bacterium
ACACTTCTCAGGGTCGTTTGAGCAAGCTGAGACGTGGCAAAGAGATAGTTTTCAACCTCAATAACCGCCTTTGTTGGATCCATAACCCTAAAATAGACCACCGCATTCACCTTAACAGAAACATTGTCCTTTGTTATGACATCCTGCGAAGGAACGTCCATAGTTACCAGCCTTAGGCTAACCTTAACCATCCTATCAATCACTGGAATGAGGATTATGACCCCGGGACCCTTGGTCTTGATGACCCGGCCCAGCCTGAAGATAACGCCCCTTTCGTATTCCCTAAGGATCTTGATGGCGGAGGCCAAAAACATAATAATCAGCACAAGTGCGAGTATATAAAACATAGCGCCCTCCCGTTGGGTTAAAGGTTTTACACCTTCTTTACTTTCAGTAGCAGCCCGTCCATACCCTCAACCTGGACCCTTTCACCTTCTTCGATAGGCTCACTTGCCACTGCCCTCCAATACTCACCATGAACAAAGATCAACCCCTCCGGATCTAACCGTTCCTTTACAACCCCGACTTCTCCGATCAGCCCTTCTGCTCCGCTTCTTGGCTTGGTACGATAGGCCCTAAAGGCAAGTGTGGCAACCACCACAAAGAACCCACCTACAAGAACCACTGTTGGCATCATCAGCTTCAATGACACCCGCATATTCTCAAACAGCATGATAGAACCCAGAATGAGTGAAATCAGGCCTCCTATGGAAAGCATACCATAGCTTGTAACCTTGATTTCAGCTATAAAAAATATAATTGCCAGCGCAATGAGCAGGAGCCCCGCATAGTTAACGGGCAGGGTTTGAAAAGAATAAAACGCCAGCACCAAGGAAATGGCACCGATCACCCCCGGGAAGATTGCTCCGGGATGGGCAAGTTCGAAATATAACCCCGCCATCCCTATCATCATAAGGATATAGGCAATATTGGGATCACTGATTGTCTGCAAGACTCGGTCCCGAAATCCAAGGTGGTAATAAACCAGCTCAACATCCGTGGTCCGAAGCTTTATCTTCTGTCCCCCGACTTCCACTTCTTTTCCGTCTAAGACCTTGAGCAGTTCTTGCAAGCTGGAGGCAACAATATCCACCACGTGTTTCTTGACCGCCTCTTGAGCGGTAATGGACACGCTTTCCCGAATGGCCTTTTCCACCCATTCACCGTTTCTTCCTCTCTGTTTTGCTATACCCCGGGCATAAGAGGCCATGTCGTTCACAACCTTTTCTGACATTGTTTTTCCAATTTCCTTGCCCCCTGCCAACACAGGATGGGCAGCCCCGATATTTGTGCCTGGTGCCATGGCAGCCACGTGGGCTGCAATGGTCACAAGCACACCCGCAGAAGCCGCCCCTGCTCCGCTAGGCCCCACCCATACCACCACCGGAATCTGCGAATTCATTATGGCTTTGACCATGGTTCTCATGGAAGAACCAAGCCCACCAGGCGTATCAAGCCTCACAATGACCAAGGTAGCGCCAATTTTTTTCGCCTTTTCCAGCCCCTTGGTAAGCACCATCGCAGAGGCAGGATTGATGGCCCCTTCCAGTTCGATTACAAGTGCCCTTTCCTTTGCAAATGCCTGTTGGCCGCAAAGACTGCCTAGCACAATTGCTGCAATCAAAAAAACCAGGAAACAACCGGGGCTCACCTTTACAAGCCAAGCTCTAATCATTCTATTTTCCCTCCAACCCTAACCGCGCCATAATCTTTTGCACATCCTCCCACACAGGGCGCTTGGCCTTTGGATTTCTCAGTAGGTAAGCAGGATGAAAAGTGGGCATCACCGCTATGCCTTCGTATTCATGCCATTGACCACGGTCCCTTGTAATCCGAAAATCCTTGCCCAGAAGCGCCTGAGCCGCCACACGGCCCAGGATACAAATTACCTCTGGCTTGATAATCTCCAGTTGCCTTTTCAGGAAGGGAAGGCATGTCTCCACTTCCTTTGCCTCTGGATCCCTGTTCTTGGGCGGCCGGCATTTTACGACATTGCAAATGTAGACATCGCTCCTTCTAAGCCCCATCCCGTTTTCTATTATCTTGGTCAAAAGCCGCCCAGCCTCACCCACAAAGGGTCTGCCCACTAGATCTTCTTCTCTGCCTGGGGCCTCACCCACAAATACGAGGCTGGCGTTGGGATTCCCCTCGCCAAAAACCAAATTCGTCCTTCCCTTGTGCAATGGACACCGTCTGCACTCACCGATTAAATCACGGAGCTCTTCAAGGCTGTCGGCTTGTTCAGGGCTCATGCCTTGGGCGCCTGAACACCGGATACCTGAGTTCAAGTACATGATAACATCAGGTGAAAGAGGGGGTGGTTCCAGGCCCAATTCCCTGAAACGACCCAACTCCCCTTTGATCCATGAAAATATATCCTTAAGCTCCTCCCTCGGGGTATTCATGGCAATACAAGACCCCTTTATCCAGCCAAGATATCTCTCACTCGATCAAGGATATGATGCGCAACCTCATCTTTACTGAGCAATGGAAGCTCCTCTACGGCCCCGTCCCTATAAAGGATTTTGACCTGGTTGGTATCCACCTCAAAGCCCGCATCAGATCTCGATACATCATTTATAACAATCATGTCCAAATTCTTTTTCTCGAGCTTTTCCTTAGCATTGTCAATAAGATCTTGCGTCTCCGCCGCAAAGCCTACCAATATCCGCGGCATTTCGCCCCTTCTTTCTCCCAGCTCTTTCAGGATGTCAGGGCTCTTTTCCAGTTCTAGTTGAAGACCTGCGTCTTGCTTTTTTATCTTATGTGTTTGTGACTTTTTTGGTCGGTAATCCGCCACTGCTGCGCACATGATCACCACGTCGTGGCTTGCGGCTCTAGCCAGGACTTCCTTCCTCATCTCCTCGGCCGTTTTGACGGCCACAACCTCGACACCCCGCGGCCGTCTGAGGGAAGTCGGGCCGCTGACCAGTGTGACCTCACCTCCACGGTGCCGGGCGGTCCTGGCTATAGCATATCCCATTTTCCCGCTGGAACGGTTGGAGATGAAACGAACGGGATCAAGGGGTTCTACCGTAGGGCCTGCGGTAACCAGAACCTTTAATCGGTCCAGATCCTTTTGCGTAAGGATGCCCTTAATCTCATCCAGTATATCAGTCGGCTCAGGTAACCTACCTCTCCCGCTCGCCTTGCATGCAAGGGCCCCTTCAGCAGGCTCCATTATGTGAACACCTCTTTTTGTCAATATCCTTAGGTTTTCCTGTACTGAAGGGCTTTCGTACATCTTGTTATTCATGGCGGGGCAAACAAGAATGGGCGCGGTGGCTGCCACCACCATCGTACAAAGGAAATCATCCGCAATGCCGTGTGCCATCTTCGCCAGAAAATTCGCCGTAGCAGGAGCAATTACCAAAAGATCGGATTCCTGGCCCCATGAAATATGATCCATTACAACATCGTCATCACTGAACATATGGGTGATTACTTTTGTTCCCGTGATGGCTTCAAAGGTAAGAGGCCCTATAAAGCGCACAGCATGCTCTGTCATGGCAACATGGACATTTGCTCCCTCCAAAACCAGTAACCGGGCCAGTTCTGCCGCTTTGTAGGCTGCAATGCCTCCCGTAACCCCCACCACAATCTGCTTATTCTCAATCATATGGCTTGCTCCCTTGCTAGTATCCCGCATACTCTAGGAATTCACTATCATTTACCTTTGCGATCCACAAACCCTTGAGGCCTGTAACTTCCTCAACTCTTGCTTTTGCTTTCTTTGCCTCATTTGCGCTGCCAAAAAAACCGGTCCTCAACCTCAACCACTTTTTGCCTTTGATATCAGCTGGTACGATATATACGTTAATGCCACTCTTTATGAGCTTCAGGGTAAGCCGGGATATTTTCTTTGAATTCCTGTCAGAAAAAATATTTACAACCCAGCGGGCTCCCTCCATCTGCTCCCTGTTTTTCTCAGCTTGTCCGCGCGTTATATAGCTGAGCTGCAATCCACCAGGTAGCAAAACGCCCTCTGGTAAAGGGGAAAGTGCCAATCTTTCCATGTTCTGCATATTCAGTCTCAGCAGGCTCGGCCACTTATACGGATTATTGTAAATCTCGGCCTTCCCGGCCACTTGAAACAACGTCTCCCCTGCCTGGGTGACATAAAAATCCTTCAGGGGCCTCTCACCTGTTGCTTTCGGCACATGGCTCTCCCCCATTTGACTATAAGACTTTTGGTCAATTCTGTCGGATACCCCTCTTGACTTCATCCTGGAACCCCGGCTATCTGCCAGCACCAGCACCTCGGACCCTTTTGGATTTTCTTTTTGCCTCTGAGGCGACCCTCTCGGAGGCATCTTGACCCTTATCACTGTTTTTGACCCTTGCTGGTCCTCTGTGTCATTATGCTGCGAGCACCCACTTAAGGTCGCATAAAATAACAAAGCTATGATACCGGGAATCAGGACAGCCAATCCCTTCTGCACTCCATCCCCCTCAACACACCAAAGACGGGCCTTCCCTCAAGAAAGGTATTTACCGAGATTCACTTATTGATATTAAATCTCAAAAACCAATGCTTGACAATAAAAATCAACTTCTTGTGGGATGGGTCTATATGTGGTTGAAGCGGCGATTGGTCAAGTATCCGGCATTATAAAAAACCAAATCACATGGGCTACTATTCATTAAAACCTAAAGCATATCTCTCCCACAATTCCCAGGGCCCTGTAGCCTTCTCGCCATTCTCCATTGCACCTGAGCTGGGATGTTATACCCGAAGTCCCGGCAAAGGAAATTCCTGCACACAATATCACACCATCGCTGCCTTGTGCCGGGGCCTCAGTGGAAAAGCTTGCTGCTGGGAATCCCGCGAATGAAGATACAAGAGAGTTATCGTCAATATTAAAATCATGGTTCCACGCGGCGGTTAGCTCAGGAATGAGTACACCTTTGCCCAACTTGAAATTCCGGCTCCAGTGCACTCCCAAATCTGATGTTAGGGCCTTCGTATAGCGATTTTTCATTATTAAACTCATTGCTCCTGCACCATCTTCCTGAAACTTGGACTCACCGAGATAGGAAAACTCTATGCCTATATATGGTTTTACGTTCCAGCCGTACAATTCAAAAAGATACCCATTTTCTCCATAAAACGACCAACTTTCACCATGGTGCTTACTGGTCGTATGGGTTGGAACAGAAAATAGGTTGAGGTATCGGTCAGTATGGTAATTATGTCTCCCGTAAGAAAAAATGCCGTTCAAATAAAGATCTTCCGTGAAATAGCCTGCATATAGCGATCCAAAAAAACTACGGATATCCCCTCCGCCCTCCTGATTCCGCACATCAAGATCTGTCTTTCCCGTACTGAGAGCCAAACCTCCGAATAGCCTTTTACCAATCATGGCGTCGAAACCACCGGAAATCCCGACTGAATCATACTCATATCCGGAGAAATCTTTCTTTTTGCTTGCATCTCCCAAAAGACCCGAGACGTTCATCCACACCCCATATTTCTGCTCCTCTTCCCTCTTATTCATTAAACGCAATGTTGCCGGCCACGAATCATTGGAGGCAACAAGTACCGGAGAGCCATTGGAGATCAGAACCCTCCCTAGGGAAGAACTTGAATAAACCCTTCCCATCTTTTCCAGGTTTCTCAATCGCATTGAGACAAGATCCGCAGATCGACTGATAACCTGAAGGCTTGTCCGGGTGAAATGATCGTAGAAATCGGGAACAAGTGGCTCGTATACCCCTTGAAGGGCAGCCAGATCAGGAAGTTGGAATAATTTAACAATATAAGGATCCATAGCAGGTGAACCACCTGCGAGCTGAACATCGTTAAAATATTGACCGATGCTGCCTTGATTCTTGCTCAGTCCCTGGGGTGAAAAGTCAATATCAAAGTGAAGATCCAAGTCATTTTCACTTGGTTGGCGTAGATAGTATTGTACAACCGCAGAGGGTTGCACATCCAGCTCAAGGGCATCGTTGTTGATCCCTTGAGTCGATGACATTATGCATGCCTTATGCTTGCCTGGCAGGAGTCTTGCCGGATTGAGGGTTTCCACATCCACGCTTCCCTCAAGGTGGGCTGTGCCGCTTTGATTGATCCTGTCAGCCTGGTTCCCCTCAAAATCAAGAGTAACTTGAAATGCGCCTTCGCTTGTCTGAACAATATCGCCGACAACATTGGTAGTCTGAATCACATCAGCTCCACCAGGCGAAATTATACCACTGTTCATGAGCATCCCATTTGCACCCATATCAACCATATCCCCGGATAGAATGGACCCTAGAGCGGAATTTCTGATCATGTTGGCACCGGGGCCAAGCCGCACATTCCCGATTATCCTGCCGTTGTTACTGATAAGATCATCTCCGGTGGTGCTCAAAATGGCTGTGCCATCCAACTCTTCCACGGTTGTGAGCACGGAATTGTTGGTAATAGAATTTTCTCCTCCACCGATAACACTGACACCTGTCCCGTTTCCCCGGCCTCCTATTACCATATCCCCATCCATTGTAATATTAACTGAGCAGTCTGCAGCGCCACGCACGCTTTCAATGTAAATTGCAGAGGATCCCTCACCGAGGGCTGCCATGTTTCCTTGAATATCCACAGTAATATGGTGGCCCATCGCCCCATCCGCCCCAGCATTCAGGACACGGATTCCGTCCGCATTCTCCCCCCGACTGAAAATGTCACCCTCCACTCCAATGCTGATACCCTCGCCCTGGCCCGTACCAGCAGTACTCTCTACTAGGATTCCAGGGGATTGATCGCCTGTTGTTTGAACATCTCCCCTAAGCACAAGATCTATGGAGCCAGTGCCGGCCCCTCCACTGCTGGACAAATTTATCCCTGGAGAGGAATTCCCAAAGGTGTGTACAGCACCGGTCACCGAAAGCCCTACGTGTCCACCCCGGCCTGACCCAGCCTGACTTTGCATAAAAATACCTGTGGATGCCTCCCCTGTTGTTGTTACATTGCCCGTCAGATTTAGGCTTATTGCCCCAGCATCACCACTGCCACCTGCACTTCCTGCAAACCGGTCATCCACAATCCCCCCGCCTCCACCAATACTCTGTATGAAAACTCCAAATGAGGAAGCACCCCCTGTACTTATATTCCCTATTTGAGCTATGTTTATGTTCCCGCCGTTCCCTGTACCATGGCTGCTCAGGGTCAGGCCTACTTCGGATGCCTGCAGCCCAGTAAATATCGCTCCTCCTCCACCTCCAATACTTTGCACCAACATTCCATGGCTAAGATCTCCGTTGGTAGATATCTCCCCTGTGGTGGAAATTTCTATATCTCCCCCGTTCCCACTTGCACCCGATTGCCCGCCAAGGGTGACATCAGCGTGGTCTTCTCCCCTTAACGTAAGCAGTCCACCACCGGCTCCAACGCTTTGCACCAGGATACCCGTTGAGGGGTCTTCGTCTGTGCTTAAGTCCCCTGCCATATTCAGGTAAATCCGACCCCCGTCAAGGCCGCTCCCTCCAACGCTCCCCATTTCGACCGATACTGACCCGCCCCCCCTCTGAGATAACCCAGTGTCTGAGGTAATTGTCCTGCAGAGAGCAATGCTAAGACTTCCCCCTCCTCCCCCAATGCTCTGTATACTCATTGCAACTGAGTCATGTCCATGGGTGCTGATGCTGCCATTTCGCCGGACAGTAATATCCCCGCCTCGGTCATTGCCCCCGTTTTTTCCGCCCAGATTCAGGCTAAGGGCCAGATCTGCCTGTGGCCTTGCCACAACAGTGATATCTTCTTCTCCTCCGCCCCCGCCTATTGACTGGATTGCCATGCCGGGGGATCTGTCTCTACCAGTCAAGATATCTCCGTTTTGTGACCCAGCCACCGTTCCCCCTGCATTGTCGGCGCCCCCGTCACAGCCAAGGCCAAAGATCCCCTCAAAAGAAGCTATGAGCCCTTCCGTAACAGATTTTACCTCCCCGACATGTACTGCATCCTGATACAAGCTGGCCGCATCCTGACTGATATCTAGGTACATACCGATTCTGCCACCACCCCCATTAACAGATTGCCAAAACACCCCCTTGCTGTCAGCACCCCTCGTAGTTATGGATCCTGTACTAGTCACGGTAACAGCGCTCCCCTTCCCATTTGAGGAATCCTTAGCGCCAAGTATGCCTGTGAACATAAGGTCACCTGCCATCCAGAACGGGCTAGAGTAACCTATGCTAGAGGTGCCACCTCCACCTCCCACACTCTGGGCAAATATGCCAAAGGAGTTATCGCCGTTTACCTGGATTGTGCCATTGTGGTTTACTGTGACCTCCCCTGCGTCTGCCCCATCACCCCCGGAGCCCCCCACACCAATACTGAAAAAAGTAGCCTGAGAGGCAAGCCCGTTGACTATTGTCGGGTCAATGGAAATGGCAATGGAAGAGGCACCATTGCCACCACCTCCGCCTATGCTCTGCGCAAAGATACCATAAGATCTTTTCCCGTAAGTTTCTATAGAACCATCGTTTTCAACCAGAACGTCATTACCGTTATTGCCGTTGCCCCCGCTGCCTCCAACGGCAATGGAGCTGTTCATGCCCGTGGTTTCAGTACCCCCAATGAGAACATTCCCCGTAATGGCCACACCTCCGTTACCGCCACCTCCGCCTATGCTTTCCGCCACGATGCCGTGGGCCTCATCCCCTTTGGTGATAACACTTCCTTGGTTTAGGGCAGTAACTTTGCCCGCACTACCACCACTGCCGCCACTGCCCCCCACGCTCACTGCCACAGCATTTGAGTATGGACTGGTGCCTTTCTGAAAAGAATTGGTGGCACTGATGACAGTACTGCCAGTACCTCCACCTCCTCCAATACTCAAAGCCATTACGCCATGAGCCCCTTTTCCCTCAGTATAGATCAGGCCGCTGTTCTGCTCCCCTGACTCCACAAGGTTTTCCACCAGCACATCCCCCCCTTTTCCACCCTGGCCTCCTTGTCCCCCTATGTTGATTCCAAGGGTAGTATCAGCCTGTGAAAAAGTTAATGACCCAGTGATTACATTGCTGCCTGTACCACCGCCGCCTCCAATGCTTTGGGCAAGGATGCCCGCACTCTGTTCCCCCTGGGTTTGGATGGTTCCGGTATTAGTGACCGTTACCCTGTCGCCCACTGCACCACTGCCTCCGCTCCCGCCCACTGACACGAACACTCGTGTTGAATTTTGGCTGCTGCCCCTAAGGCCATTTATGACAATACCGCCATTTCCACCTCCACCTCCCAGGCTTTGGGCCAAAATGCCGTGGCCTCGCCTGCCTCCTATAACAATGGTGCCAGAATTATCAACTGAAACCTGACCCCCCTTGTTTCCGCTGCCACCTGTGCCACCAACCGTCACCTGTATCCCGGAGCCAGAGGTTTTAAGTCCTCCGGTGAAGGACGCGCCACCCGTGCCTCCACCTCCTCCAATGCTTTGGGCAAGGACACCCACTGCCTCCTCGCCGTTAACCTGGATATCTGCACCTGAGCTCACCACCACGGTTTGGCCGATGCCGCCTTGGCCGCCTGTTCCCCCTACGCTAACCCCTACAGAAGGCGCGGTTATGGCCACCGCATTGGCGTTACCCCCGTTTCCACCACCTCCTCCAACACTTTGAGCAAAAACTCCGTGCGCTTTTGTACCTTGGGTTAGGATCGCTCCCTGAACACTCAGACTCACATTTCCACCCGACCCTCCCCGGCCGCCCTCAAGGCCGATACTCACTGAGCCAGCCCTTTCTCCGCTGGCTCCCTGGCCACTACCCACCTTAAAACTTGATACTGAACTGTTGCCCCCGCCTCCTCCTATGCTCTGGGCCAAAAGGCCGTAGGCATTATCACCGGTTGTTGCAACACTGCCCTTGGAGTCCAAATCTACATCACCACCGCTTCCTCCGCTGCCGCCTGTTCTGCCCAAGCTGAGGGCAAAGGCAGCTGCATCACTCTTATTAAAGACAAAATCAAATCCAGCATTACCCCCTCCTCCTCCAATGCTCTGTGCAATAATGCCCGCCGCGTCAGCCCCATCTGTACTTATCTCCCCCGCATGAGAGACACTCACCTCATCTCCATTACCCCCATCTCCCGTGGCTCCTCCAACCGCCACCTTTGCGGACCTAGCTGAGGGAGAATAGCCAAGGGCAAGATTAAAGGTGGCGTTTCCTCCTCCACCACCTATACTCTGGGCAAGGATGCCGTAACTGCGTTTGCCCGTGCAGGTGATCTCAGAAAAGTCGCTCACATCCACCACGTTCCCATCACCGGCCTC